>NZ_JAAHGK010000055.1:0-12709 GCF_010672505.1 Okeania sp. SIO2B9
TTGTATCTTTCACGGCAAACTGGATGTCATAAGTACCTGTGGTTTTACTAGGAGCTTCATCATTAAATATTCCCTCGTAATTCATATCTTCTAATTGATTATTTTGACCAACTTTTCTAGCCGTTACAGAAACAACCACCTCTCCTTTTTCTGTAAATTTAACAGCATTTCCTAGCAAGTTAACCAACACTTGACGCAGCCTTGTTACATCTCCTACAATCATTGCTGGCACAGAACTATCAATTAAACAAGCAAGCTCTAAATCTTTATGTGCTGCCCTCGGTGCTAATAACTCTAACGCCTCTTCAACACAGTTTCTAATATCCAAAGAACTTTGTTCTAATTCCAATTTACCAGATTCTATTTTAGTAAAATCAAGAATATCATTAATAATAGTTAAAAGCGCATCTCCACTGGTACGAATAGTTTCCACAAAATCTCGTTGTTCTGTCGTTAATTCCATATCTAATAGCAAACTTGTCATCCCAATGACACCATTCATTGGAGTACGAATTTCATGACTCATCATTGCGAGAAATTCACTCTTGGCACGGTTTGCTACTTCTGCTGCTTGTCGAGCTTGTTCTAGAGCTTGATTTTGAGCTTCTAACTGTTGTTTATGAGTAACTTCTGACTCTAATATGTGCGCCTGAGCTAATGTTAATCCTACCTGAACTGCGACATTTTCTAATAAGTCTATTTCATCCTTAGTCCACTGACGCGTATAATCACATTGATGCAAATTAATAATACCATTTGGCTGTCCTTGATAAGAAGTGCGAACTGCCAACATTGATCTAACATTTAGCCTCCGATACATCGGTGCAGATGATTTTAATAAAGGGTCTGAAAATATATCTGGAGTAGCGATCGCTTTGTCTTCTGATAATAATTGTTCTGTATGAGAATTGTAAGTAACTGCAATATCTAAATCTAAAGTTGATTCGTAACCAGTTTCTAAATATTCAGCAACACAAGGGAGGTGGGAATAAGGTTGAGAAAGATAATTATGAATGGAACAACGGTTGACTCCAAATACTCGACCAATTTGAGTAGCAGTAGTCTGAAAAATTTCTTGAGTATCTAACCTAGAGCGAATTTCTTGAGTAATTTGTTTGAGCAATAAAATGTGCTGATATTTTTTCTGCAAACCTTCTATAGCATCTTGTCGCAACAATTCGCCACCGATATAAGTCCCCATTAATTTTAAAACTTCTATATCTGTTGAACTCCATTTCTGTTTGGCAATACGACTGGTAAAACTAAGAGTGCCATAAGTTCTTCCTGATACAAAAATTTTCGTCCCAAGATAAGATTCTACCCGACGCACGGTATATGCTGGATGATGTCGCCACTGGGAATTTTTAGCTGATGCGATCGCTAGAGGTTTATTCGAGCGCAATACTTCCCTATCAAATGTTTGTTCGAGGGAAAAAGCGTCTCCTTTAGCTATTCCAAATAGGAAATCTTCTGGTAAGTGAGCTGCAATAACCTCATAACGTTCTCCTAAAACTTTTCCTAATAGTCCTATATCCATGGCAAACCGACGACATCCCATATCTAATAATGCAACTATTTTGTTTTCAAAAGAGTTATCTGCGTTAGTGGTAACTTCATATAGTTCTCTAATTGCCTTTTCATTAGCTTGCAAATTTTCTTGGGTTGCTATCCTCGCAGAAATGTCACTGAGGGTACTTACCATACCAGTAATATTGCCTTTGTTATCAGCTATCAATGTACTCTTCATTTCTACTGAACAATAATTTCCATTTTTGGTTAACCACTTCAATTGATAGCAACCTGCAACTAATTTTTTATTACTAGCAACCAACTCTATATTTTTTGGGGTATTCTCTGCTGAAGAATTTAATTTTTTTCTATCTTCTGGGTGAATGAACTCTAAATAATTTCTACCTAAGCTATTTTCACAAGTAAAACCTGTAATTTTTTTCCAGGTCTTATTTAAGAATATTAAATTACCTGTAGCATCAGTTTTAAAAGCTATATCTTGAATATTATTAACTATTTCGGTGTACTTTTTTACTTGAAATTTTAGTTTTATTTCTGTTTCTTTAAACTGAGTAATATCTATCAAACTTCCCACCATTCTCACTGGCATTCCCGATTGCCATAATGCTTTTCCTCTATCTAGAACCCATATAAAGCTATTATTTTTGCGTTTTATGCGATATTCTATTCGGTAGAAAAGAGATTTTTTTGCTAAATGTTCTTGAACGGCTACACTAACTTTTTCGATGTCTTTTGGATGAATTCTATTTAACCATTCATCTATTTTCTGGGAAATTTCATCATCTCTGTAACCCAATAATTTTTTCCACTGAGATGAGTAAAATATTTCATTTGTTTTGATATTCCAATCCCAAACTCCATCTTGATTTCCTTCAATTGCTATAACTGTACTTTCTTGTGTTTTGAGATAAACTTTTTCTAAATTTTTCCGTTCTACAGCAGACTGCTTAAATTTTTCATCGATTTTTTGCAGTTGAATAGATGTTTTTTTTATATAATTATGAAAGCGAATTAATGATTGATATAATGATTTAGGTAACAGTATTTGTTGAATTATTTTTGTAGCAGTAATAATATTAGTTATTTTGCCTGTGGGGGTTTGTACAATTAGAGGCAATAGATAATAATTTTTTTTCATTAAACCTAAAGCTACTTCTAGACTGGCATGAGAACCTACTAGGACTGGTAAAGTATTACAAACTGTCTCAGCTTTAGTTTGATTAAAATCTATTTTTAATGCTTGTAGTTGTACTATATCTCTACTGCTAATTGTCCCTAATATTTTAGTCAATTTCTGATTTTGAGATTTATTTTCTTTGCTTTCAGTAATCAGAATATAACTAATATTATAGGTAAACATTAGTTGGGTAATTTGCCGAATTGATAAAGAAGATGCAGCTTGAATAATTTGAGATTCAGGGATTTGTTCTAATTGATTAATTTGGATTAAGTTAGCTGGTAGAGTTAAAGATGAGTCAAAGGTTGTTTTTGTTGCATTATTTTGAGCTTCTAATTCTTGTTTTTGGGATGCGACCTTAGTACCATTTTTATCAATAGATGGTTCACCTTGCCTGTTGGCTATTAATCTTAAACTGTTGTCTTTGATCTGAAGCTGATTGAAAATTAAACTACGGGTAGTCACTAGGCCAATAAGTTCTTCTGCCTCATTAACGATTGGTAAATGGGTGATTTGATGTTTTTCTAGTATTGCTAAGAGAGCAAAGATATCTGGAATTTCCGATAGTTGGGCTGTTATTATGGATCTAATCATTATTTGAGCAATCGGAAATCCACTTAGGGAAGCGCTAATAGAGGCTAGCTGTACTAAGTCTTGCTCAGTAAATATACCTATGATTACCCCTAAAGATTGTAACTTTGTATCTTGAGATTTGGAACCATTACTTAAGTCTTGAGATGTAGTGCGATCGCTTTGTGGAGGTGTTCTTACAACATTAGAAGGAGAGGATGATTCTACAATTAACACACAACTTGCACCTGTAAGACTCATAGAAGTAATTACATCTTCTACAGGAGTTTCTGGTGTAGCAGTAAAAGGACTATAATTAATGGCCTGACTGATGGAGGGAATAAACATTTTGGATGACTCTGATGATGTTTGATCAAAAATATAACAATCTAGAATTTTGTACCGAATAATGCAAGTTTAAAGGTTTACTTTTGTCTGACTGATATAACTTTTCTGTCATACTTACCTCTATTTCCAGAATAATTTTTAACTAGTGCTAATTTCCACATTTTGCAGCTATTTATTATCATCAGGGACTTTGAAGCTCTATTAACAACTTGCAAGCTCCAAAGTAACACCTATGAGATTAATCATAGAGGTCTTAAGCCTAGTCTATCTAGGATAATTCTTGTCAAACTAAGAACCAAACAAATTACAATACAGAAATTATCATTAACAATACAAAAATTATCAATTTATCTCAATTTTTGCACGAGTGAGTTTTGACTTCTTTCTGTAAAATATCTACTGTACAACCTGTCATCAACTTCTATTTTGGACAAATTTTCAATTATAGTACTTAAAGTAAGCCTGCACTTGATAGCTTAAATTAATTATGCTGAAGGTTAATGCTGAAAAAATGAAAAAATATGATGCAGAAATTTAATAGTTTTATCTTAATTAAGAGGTATCATTTAATTTGAATTTTGTCAATCTATGATTCCCATAGCATTACAGTTCTAAGGAACTTAAAAATAAAGTAAATAGACAAATAATTGTAATCAGTTGAAACTGCAGGAGCGAATATACTGTGACCTTTGAAGAGTTGATTCAGAAAGGAGGCCCTGCCATGTGGCCTCTGTTAGTTTTATCAATTCTGTCCCTCAGTACCATAATAGACCGCCTATGGTTCTGGACAAATCTATTAATTAAGGAAAAACAAACTGTTAGCCGAGTATTAGAAGCCGCACGTCGTGACTGGAGTATAGCGACAGAAATGGCTAGACGCACTCTAAAACAACCTATTGGTCGCTTTCTCTATGCTCCTCTGCGATTACAAAACCCAGAACCTGAAGTGTTTAAATTGGCACTAGAGGCTAGTGCTGATGATGAGTTGGCCTCAATGCGTAAGGGAGATAAATTGCTGGAAGGGGTGATTGCTTTGGCTCCGATGTTGGGCTTACTAGGTACTGTTTTGGGTCTTATTGGTTCCCTTGGTTCGATTCGCCTTGGGGACTTGGGCACTTCTTCAACTGCGGGAGTGACAGTTGGTATTGGTGAAGCTTTAATTAGTACTGCTGCTGGTTTGGTAGTAGCTATTGTTAGTCTAGTATTTTATCGATTATTTCAAAGTTTGTTATTTAATCAGATGAAGGTTTTTCGGAAATCTGGCAATGAATTAGAATTACTCTATCGACAATATTGGCAACAGACATCTTTAAATAAATACAATTCACCAGATAATAATACTTATTTTCCTCCTACATGGACGCAGAATTCTCATAATTTTCCAGATTCTTTAGAACAGGATACAAAACCAACAGATTCTCCAGCAGAAAGGGATATTGATAGAACTGCAGATGAGCCAGATAATAATTAACGAAAAATATATCAATCATGACAAGATAGCTGATGATTTTTTATAGAAAAGCATCTTGATTTTTTTCAGACTAATTTGTCAATTAGAAGCAAAAATTTTGTGAATGTATTATCTTTATTGATCATGGGTTTAATACCCGACAATCTACAGGGTTTTAATAGGGTTGGTGGGGTTTACATTTCCATTGACCACATTCTCGCCCCTACTACTGACTACTTCTTGAATGTCATTATTGATGAGACTTTATACTTTTATTTATTTTTGATCGCAGTCGAAGCAAAGCTTAGGACATTCCTAAATGCTCAAACGAGCGTCAGAGATTACTTCTGACTTCTGTAGGGGCGAATGGCTGCCCCTACTTCTGATTTTCGCGTAGCGCTATATTTTTCTCCAAACAAAAAAACAATGAAACTTAATCAAGAATCTGCCACTGAAGAAGTTAGAATTGAGTTAATACCTCTAATTGATGTAATATTCTGCATTCTAACTTTCTTCCTTTTAGCCGCTTTACAATTAACTCGTCAACAGGCAATTAATGTTGACTTACCAAAAGCTAGCACGGGTAAACCTCAATCACAAGATATGTTACTTGTAAGTGTGAATGAGGTGGGAAAAACTTTTATTGAACAACAAGCTGTGAATGCGGTTGAACTCGAAAAGTTTGTGCGGAGATATCATCAAGTTAATCCTCGCGGAGTTGTTGTATTGTATGCTCCTAAAGAAGCAAGATACAATGATGTTGTGCAAGTTCTAGATTTATTGCGAGAAGTAGGAGGCGATCGCGTAGCTCTAGCAACTTTACCAGGGGCACCTCAAACAGGTCCTGGTGCTACTACTAATAATGATAATACTGAAGAATCAGTTACCCCATCTGAGTCTGAGTCCAAACAAAAGCCTACTCCAGCAAGGACAGTCAACCCCGGTGAATTTCAGTTACCTGCTGCTCCTGAGTCATCTACAGATTGAGTATTTTCATTTGATACACATCTCTATTTCCTGTTGCCTAAAAAGACTTTTTTTTAATATTACTTCAGTAGAATTAGTATAAGTCTTAACGATAATGACAACTACGTAGATATTTGTGAATCAGAAGGAGAACTTTACATACTAGAATTTAGTTCTTTTAGTTGTGCTGGAGAGTATGATTGTGACTTAAGTTTAATAGTAGAAGCTGGCGCAAAAGCTGCTTGGAAAGATTATCAATATGCCTACGATATTTAGATAAGACAAACTTTAAAATTGGGAAATATCTATATTAAAAAATTGGTAAATCAGATGTGATTTGTGAGTTATTCTTAATCTCAAGTTTAGATAATTAATTATATAGCAGTCGAAACAAAAGGCGCGGACATATCAAAAGCTTAAAACTTAGGAAATACAAGATATTTCATTTTTCCTTCTTCTTCCTTCTTCCTTCTGCTGTAACTTTCCACTCCTAATTTTTCAGATACTCTAAAATACTATTTCCCACATATTCAGCTAACTTCACAGGTACAGCATTACCAATCATTTGTTCTAAATTTGTTTTACAACCTTCCCAAATAAAACCTTCAGGAAATGTCTGTAAATAACTTCTTTCTATTGTTGTTAATGGTCGAATTTCTGAGGATAATTTTGCTGAATCTCCTGGATGATTTTGATAAGTTTGAGGAATAGGTCGATTCACTCCTCTGACCGTAGCACTAGGTTCATCAATACTAAATATTGCTCTTCTTTTATAACTTCTGGGATGACGATAATAATGTTTAATTTCTAATTGATCTCCAAAATAATCTTTAACTGTCATCGGTTTTTTTGCCAAATAAGTTTCTAAGTATGGTTCAATTTCTTTGTCTCGCTCTCCATAAATTCCAATCAAAAAAAATCTCTTTCTCTTTTGAGGTACGCCACATAAACTTGCATCAATAATTTTTTCACTAATACCATATCCAGCAGCTTTAAAAATGTCTTTAGTAATTCGATATTTTGTATAGTTAATAAATTGACTAACATTTTCCATCACAAAAATTTGAGGCAAAATATTAGTCACTATTTGAGCAAAGGAAATAGTTAAATTTCCTCTACCTAAATCTTCATTACGCTTACCTGCACTAGAAAAGTCTTGACAAGGAGGACCGCCAATAATTAGGTCTGGTTTAACTTGAATAAAAGTTTGATAATTAAAGTCAGTTTTGCTCAAATCATATTGATAAATTGGGTGATGAAAATTTTGGCGGTATACCTTAATTGCCGGTTCCCAGTTATCAAAAGCAGCAACTATATTAAAACCTGCATTTTGAAAGCCTAACGACATACCACCACATCCACAGAAAAGGTCAATTACGTTTATTTTGTGCATCTATATTCCAAATAGCAGTCAGCAATTAGCATTATAGTTCTCAGCTTTTAATATTGTATATGATGGTAATATTAGGAAAGCGCTGTTATTAAATGATTAAATTAGAATTAATAAGGAGGTAATGTTATGACTATTATTCTTGATAATTTAGAGCCAGAAATCCTGGAAAAATTACAGAATCAAGCTTTAAATAACGGTAGGACTTTAACAGAGGAGATTCAAGTTATTTTGACGAAAGAATTAGCAAATAAAACAATTAAAACTCCTGAAGAATTAGGATGGAGTAGAGGTTTCTTTGAGAGAACGGCTGGTTCTTGTGCAGATGACCCTATTGTAATTGATAATGGAGGCATTGATGAAAGTTTAGATGATAGTGTGCAAGAATGTTTCTGAAGGGTAATTTCAGTTATAAGTTATCAGTTATCAGTTAGCCTCCTCCGGAGGAACTGCGTTAACATTACCTCTGCAATAAGGAGGATTTTCATAAGAAATAGTCTCTTTTTTTATCCCTTTAAAAAGGGAGGTTTTAGACTACAATTTTTCGGTTAAAGATGAGGTATTTACTAGACACTAATGTAATTGTTAGGTATTTGAATCGGCGTTCTACTCTAATCAGAGAACGGCTACAGCAAGTCGCTGTTAAGGATGTGTTTGTTTGTTCTGTCGTCAAAGCTGAGTTATTTTATGGTGCAAATAAAAGTAATAATCCTGCCAAAATATTATTAAGACAAAAGGAGTTTTTGTCAGAATTTATTTCACTTGATTTTGATGATAAATCAGCGGAAGTTTATGGAATAATTCGAGCAGATTTAGAGAAAAAAGGGACACCAGTAGGGAGTAATGATTTACAAATTGCTGCAATAGCAATGGCAAATAATTTAACTTTAGTTACTCATAATACTAGGGAATTTGAACGAATTGACGGGCTAATTTATGAAGATTGGGAAGAGGAGAGAAAGTGAGGAGAATTTGGAGCTATATTAGCTTCATTATTTGGGTTTAAAAATTGTGTAACTCCCAATAGATAGTAGGAGCAAACAACTGTTCGCCCCTACTAATTTTTCCTATCTCTCTATAGAGATAATATTAGCCAATATTTACTTTCACAACTTTATTCTTTTCTGCTTCCGCTTTAGGTAAATGTAGATGCAAAATACCATCTTTATATTCAGCTTTGACTTGGTCATTTTGAACCCGAACTGGTAGAGAAATTATTCGCTGGAAAGCACCATAACGAAATTCAGAACGAGTCATACCTTTTTCTTCAGTTTTAACTTCCTGACGACGCTCTCCTTTAATTGCTACAGCTTCCGCAGTTACTTGTACATCTACATCTTTAGCTTCTAAACCAGGAATTTCCAGTTTTAACTCAATAGCATCATGGTTTTCTTCCATTTCTGCTGCTGGTGTAAATGCTATTCCTTTTTCTTCACCGTTTAAATAAGGAGTAAAATTGTCAAAGACACGATTCATTTCTTTCTGTAATGAATCAATTTCACGCCATGGAGAAAAACGTACAATAGCCATAGTTGTTGCCTCCTAAATAAATGTTTTATGTATTAATTGAATTCGTTGTTGTTGATAATTTTAGTAGAGTTTTGGTAATTAGTAAGTTCGGTTACTTAGAGAGATGCGAGCGCATTTTCCGTACTTCAGTTTTTTTACCACCAAAACTTACCTTCAAAACTCAGTTGAAGTTGTTTTCATTCAACTTGTCTTTAATGTAATCTAAGTAGAAAAATAATTAATTCGGTTCCTGCCTACTGTGCGATCGCAATTGCCGAACATCTATAATTTTCTGGCAAAAAAATATCGTTGTTAGCGTCTATATGTTAGGAGTAATGTCTATCTTACTTAGCAGTCGCAGGAAAAAGGAAACTTATTGCTGGGTAGTTGCAAATAATCTTAGCCGAAGCATTATTCGGTGGTGGTGCATACTAATGGTAAAGGAAGCACCGGGAGTTTGGGAATTTGGGGAGATGGGGACCCACCCCTCGCCCCTCCCCCTCCTGGGAGGGGAATTTGGGGAGATGGGGACCCACCCCTCGCCCCTCCCCCTCCTGGGAGGGGAATTTGGGGAGATGGGGAGATGAGCAGTGTGGAAGAAATTAAAAAATATGTATCCTACCATTACTATGCAGGAATATCCATTATTCTAGTTGCAGTTAATCCCGAACCTAGCCCAGAATAAGCGTTATTGCTGGTAGTAACATTTTTTAACTTAGACATTCATCGACTCGGAAATACTTTTGATGGTAAATTTATAGTCAGAAACCAAAACTTTTTTCTCAAAGGAGTTATTTCACTAAATGAGTATTCAGGTTTCACCGCCAACCAACGATCTGACTCTGTCAAAAGATCAGACCCTCGCCGAAGTGGTTAAGGTCACGATTCCGAAATTAGGGATAGTCCCGAAAGTCGATGTCTATTTTCTATCAGACACGACTGGTAGCATGGGTCCAGCGATCGCCTCCGTCCAGAGAGGCATGGTAGATATCGTCAACCAAACTCAGGCTTTAGGGTCTGATGTCCAGTTTGGAGTGGGCAACTACAAAGACTTTCCAGCTCCAGATCCTAACAGACATCCCTTCGCCTTCGAGCACCAGTGTAATCTGACTGCCAATATCGCCGATGTCAAAGCCGCAGTCGATACCTGGAGCACGACCCCAGGTAGGGACGTTCCCGAGGCTCAGTTCTATGCCCTAGATCGGGTGGCCGAACCACCAGGTGGCAACATTGGTTGGCGTGCCGATGCCCAGCGGATCATCGTCTGGATTGGTGATGCCGGAGGCCATGACCCTATATGCAAGGCAATCTCCAGCCTAGACTACGACATTACCTAGAAATCAGTCACCGATAAGCTAGTGGCCGAGAAAATTACCGTGCTGGCAATGAGCTTGGAAAGCAGTGGCGCAAGGGACGGGCTGGATAACCCGATCGAAGGGGTAAGCGATTGGTACCGCAATAATTGCGGCAATCCGGTGGGCGAAGCGGGACAAGGAACCCGGATTGCCAATACAACGGGGGGCATACTAGTCTCAGGTGTCAGTCCAGATACTGCTGTTGAGCGGATTATTGCTGAGTTAGCAGCACAGATCACCACAATCAGGAACGTGCGCCTAGTAGCGAGTGGTGCAACCGAACCGTTTGTGCAAACAATCGGACCTAGCGCCGGTCATGGCCCCCTCAGCAGAGACGAAGACCATGAAATTAGCTTCGCCGTTTCCTGGCTTGGCAATGTCGCAGCCGCCACAGATATTCAGGTCTTCAACGGCTCCCTTGATGTGGTCGCCGATGGACAAATCGTTGGCAGCAAGACAGTCACAATCACAGTTCCTGCCATCATTCCGCCTGGTCCCTATCAGCATATTCCTTTAATCGTGGAGCTTTACGACGGCTCGTTCCGCAATTCCTTGGGGGTTGCTCCAGGGCGACGTCTTCTGTTGAGCCAGGATACCCCCAGCCTGGCTCCTCCTTATTATATGAATAACCTCACGAGTTCGTTGAAGATCCGTCCGGGTCCGAACTTCAACCCGAATGCCGACTATGAGGTGAGCTTCTACAACGACCCCGACTATATCGGTGGTCAGTTAGTGCTGAAACCTGGTGAGTATCCGGAGCTAAATTTGGGACCAATCAATTTCGGGAACATGATCTCTTCGGTCAAGTTCGACCAGGGTGTGCCACCAGCCCCAGCGGTGAGTCCGATCCCGGTGGTAGCCGAACTCTACAGCGGTGTGAACTACGGAGGAATTCGGAAGCTGATTATATTTGAGGATGTGGACAACCTGCATACCTACTCTGAGTTCAACAACCTGGCTTCCTCGGTGAAGGTATTCAAAGGGCCGAACTACAGGCCAGGAGATAAGATCAGGCTCTACGACCTTTTCAATGGTACTGGTGACTACATCGACCTTGAACCCGGTGAGTATCCGGATCTCCAACAGAGCCACCGCTTTGGTAATAGGACCTCATCAACCAAGTTCATCATCGGAGATGGCACGGGGTCTGAACCAGCTTCCCCCGGGTCCATGGAGTACGCCCACATTCCCTTAATCGTGGAACTGTACCAGCATTTATTCACCCCGAGCACGCCTTGGATGGGGGCTCCAGGGCGACGTCTTCTGTTGAGCCAAGACACCCCCAATCTGGCTCCTCCTTATTCTATGAATAACACAGTTAGCTCGTTGAAGATCCGTCCGGGTCCTAACTTTGACCCGAATGCCGACTACGAGGTGAGCTTCTACCGCGAGGCCGACTATATCGGTGGTCAGTTAGTGCTAACGCCTGGTGAATATCCGGATATCCACTTTGGACCAATCAGGTTCGGGGACCAGATCTCTTCGGTCAAGTTCAACCAGGGTGTGCCACCAGCCCCAGCGATGAGTCCGATCCCGGTGGTAGCCGAACTCTACGACCTTATAAACTACGGAGGCCGGAAGCGGATTATATTTGAGGATGTGGATCACCTGGGTCACTACTCTGGCTTCGACAACCGGACTTCCTCGGTGAAGGTATTCAAAGGGCCGAACTACATGCCAGGAGATAAGATCAGGCTCTACGACCTTTTCAATGGTACTGGTGACTACATCGACCTCGAACCCGGTGAGTATCCGAATCTCCAACAGAGCCACACCTTTAGTAATAGGACCTCATCGACCCGGTTTATCATCGGAGATGGCACAGGGTCTGAACCAGCTTCCCCCGGGTCCATGGAGTACGCCCACATTCCCTTAATCGTGGAGCTGTACCAGCATTTATTCTGGAGAGGGAATCCAGGTATGCGTCTGCTCTTGAGCCAAGACACCCCCGACCTGGCTCTTTATTATATGGATAACAGAACTAGCTCGTTGAAGATCCGTCCGGGTCCGAACTTTGACCCGAATGCCCACTACGAGGTGAGCTTCTACCGCGACGCCAACTATATCAGTAGTCAGTTAGTGCTGAAACCTGGTGAATATCCGGATCTCCAGACACCAATGCGGTTCGGGGAGGCGATCTCTTCGGTCAAGTTCAACCAGGGTGTGCCACCAGCCCCAGTGGTAAGTCCGATCCCGGTGGTGGCAGAACTCTATGACGGTGTGAACTACGGAGGTCGGAAGCTGATTATATTTGAGGATGTGGACGACCTGGGTGCCTACTCCACTTACAACCATAAGGGGGTTGGTAAGGGGGTGCTGGTTTCCCCACTCCTCCACAGGGTGGGGCGGAAAGCACCCCCTTACATAAATAAATGTTGATCCGCTTCGATCAAGATGTTTGTCTACCTCCCGAC
>NZ_JAAHGK010000550.1:0-4760 GCF_010672505.1 Okeania sp. SIO2B9
GCCGTTCTTGGACCAAGTCTCGGCGGTTAATTTTTAACTGGGAAAGCTTTGCCTTTTCGGTTTTCGCCAACATAAAAAGCGGTCATTTCAGTTATCAGTTAGCCTCTTTACAGAGGAGCTACACTATCAGTTATCAGTTAACAGTACCTCCTGCAATAGGGAGGTAAGAAAATCCGAAATTTCCTTTTTTATCCCCTTTCAAGGGGAGGCTTTGGACTTAATTTATTGGTGAAAATGGGTTTGATTATTGCTTCCAAGACTAGCAGTATGAGGTAACATCTTCTCCACAAATATCCGCTAAATAACACAAAGCTCTAAACCTCAAACCAATTAATTCATCATAAAGAGGGTTAAGTTTGCACATGGGAGGAATATGAAACAAGATATGACCAAAAAAAGTGATATCGCGCTCAAAAGGGCACTGACTGGGAATTAACTGGCACAGAAATCTTGCTAATTTGGGATTGTTAATTTCTATATGATCTAGCCATTGTCGCAAGGGTTTTAATGGCTGAAATTTAGGTACTGTAGTATACATACGAGCAGTCATAGTATTTAGAATGTTAATGTTTTGGGGCTTCATCTATACCCCTGTTTTTACTAGATTTTGCATAGCGTCTCAAGACTGCTTTATAAAACTGATACAAAGCGTCACATCGATTGACAGCTATGATGTTTACTTCCTGCTTCTTGCGGAACTGTCGGCAGCACTCCGTCCACAGGCATTCACAGTAAATCCGACCGCATATCTTGAGTGTGTCTTACATTATGAGAAGACCTCAGAATTACACACTCGCTTTCTCAAATTAATACTTGCGTTTAGGTCTCTATAAGAGTTCTACAGTGAATTTTTTTACTTTACCGGAAAAGTAATATGTCAATAGTTATGATCGATTAATTTAATTGGCAAAAATCAAAAGTTAATTATCTTTTCCCTTATGGGTTTAAGACTTCACCATCTACACGCTGTAAATGCGCTTGGTAGGGTGAGAATTCCATAGGTCGCATTCTTCTGATGGCTTCTCTACCTGACTCCTGACTACTTCTTCAAGATATTGACTTTTGATTTTCCAGTAGAATTTTTCCTCACACACTAATGTGAAGAGGTCTAAGTGACCAGAGGGGTTGATTGCAAATAGTCTGAGGATGCTTTGACATCCTCTGCGGCCTAAAGGCACGGAGATTCCTACTGAGCCGTAGCTCTTCGGTGGGTTGACGCTTCTTAGGCTGCTAATTTGACAGTAGTCTTATGCTTGCCTCCACGTCCGTTTAGAGTCTCGGAATGCCCTCCCGCGACTTATCAAAAATTCTTGTGGGTTTATTTGTGCCTTCAAGGCGCAAACTGCTCATTGAGCTGAAAGCTTCCCAAGTTCAGCTCTCAACTGAAGGAGTTTCAACCTAATCTTTTTTTCGACAGTATTTATGAGACAAGACGGGTGTTGAAACCAATCTTATAATAACATGAGAAGTCGCCCGCTTATGGGCGAGGCTTTAAACCCAATTATCTGGTAAGTAATTTTTACTGTCCTCAACAGCAGAAGTATTCAGACTAAATTATTTTCCATGGCATCAACAAATTTGATATACTCCCGACGTTGTGCTTACGCGACCACGCAAGACTTTTCAGCCCGGGAAACCCTGACCGCAATTTTGACAGAGGTTATGTCCCCCCCTGTATTAAAATGATCCGCAGTAATATATTTGAGAGACCTACTACTTAAAGTCTCTAGTTCCAATTTTCAGAACAACATAAAGAAACATCTAAGATTGCTCAGGCAAATAAATTTGCCTAAAAATAGGTTAGTTATGCTTTTAAGCTCTTTATTTAAAAGTGGATAATAGCTAACCTGTTTTTGTCACCTATTTGATTGTTACACCAATCGACCTAATTGTCGCGTCTTAATTATTCACAAGTATAAATATTTTATATAAATTTAATTAGTTTTTATTATATTAAAGATGTTGAAAAAAAATAACATATATGGTAATAAATATAGTTAAAAAAAATTGTAAATGTTGTCCCTTACCCAAGTGTAGAATCGCAGGTAATCTCATCGCCATGTTCTTCTGTGACAATTTGATGGGCAATACTGCTGACGCAACGCTCCGCGTTAATGTAGTTGTGCGCGAGCAAATGCCATACCTAACCTTGTTTTTTTCTTTTGTAGTGAAACTTTGCTCAAATCCTCTTTTGTTTGCAGTCTTGATGTTATATCAAACTCAGTAGAGGATACTAAACCCTTAAACGTTCAGTATTGCTAGAAATTTTACTATTCCATATCGGTCTCACATTGGATCTATAGTAGTCACCATTACTGTATTTGACTATCAAAAGCTTAAAACTCAGACAATACAAGATTTTTCTTTTTTCCTTCTTCCTTCTCCTAATATATGCAATTAAACAGATTTGATATTACTCAAAAATAGTTTGCTTTCAGAATTATACTATGTCTGAATGATTAAGTTAAAAATGTTCTATTGAAGCGATATTAGCGATATTGAAGTAATATCCCAAATTTGTGCTCCGTTTCCAGTGTTTTCACTTGAATTTACACCTAGAACTTACGACCTCAGACCTATGACCTAAGAATTTTATTATAACTAATTAAACGGACATGATATTACTTCACTTCACACAGACTTTTTAATATAGCAGCGAGGGCGAAGCACTTTTGCTGTTGCTATTCTAAACTCCTGACTTATTGACTATCGCTTTTCTAAACCTATGGTTTACATTTTGTTCTGAAGATATATAAATATATAGATTAGTGAAACTTAGACCATCTAGGTAGATTTTAAATAAATGTACAAGATATAATACTATTTTGAGATAGACTCTATCAAGCTTAAGGAAAAAAAATTATGACCAAAACTGATTTTAAATCATCCCAAAAATTGACACTTTTAACAACATTAGACAATACTAATAGCCAAAACATCTCCGGGTCTAACGGAATTTTTAGTATATTTTCTGCATTTCCAGAATATGACCGTGGCAACAGAATGTATAATATGGGCAGATACGAGTCAGCCATATCCTACTACGAAAATGCCGTTAAAATCAAGCCAGACTGGGCTATAGGTTGGTTAAAACTAGGTCATTGTTTCTATAAACTACAAAAATATGAACAAGCAATAGAAGCTTATAAGCGATCGCTATCTATCAAGTCAAATGATGATGAAGCTTGGAATTGTTACGGTGTTGTATTATCTAATTTAAAACAGTATGAAGAAGCGATCGCTTGCTTTGACAAAGGAATAAAAGTCAACCAAAATAATTATGAACTCTGGTACAACAAAGGTATTATTTTAGCTGAATTTAAACAGTATCAAGCTGCCATCCACTGTTATAAAAAAGCACTAAAAATACAACCGATGATGGGAGAAATTTGGTATGCTCAAGGGCAAGCTTTATTAAGTGTAAAAAAATATGCTGAAGCATTAGCTGCTTATGATTGTGCTGTAAAATTGCAACCTGATAATTATCATATTTGGTTAAATAGAGGGTTAGCTTTAGTTGAAACTTACCGTTATGCTGAAGCAGTAGCTAGTTACGACCATGCAATAGAATTACAACCTGATAATTATTTGGCTTGGTTTAACCGAGGAATTGCTCAAAGTAAACTACACAAATATCACGATTCAGTCTCTTCTTTTAATAAAGTAATTAAATTAAATCCAGATGATTATGAAGCTTGGTTTTATAAAGGATTAGCTTTAAAAAATCATTGGAAAGAAGGAGGAATTGCTTGTTTTGATAAAGCAATTAATATTAATCCTAATTTACCGGAAGCTTGGATTAGTCGTGGTCATACTTTATTAGATTTATTTAAATATGATGAGGCATTAGAATCTTTTAATCAGGCAATTACAATTAATTCTAATTATCCAGAATCTTGGTTAGGTCGAGGCAAAGCATTCATGGCACTTAGTAAGTACAATGAAGCTCTTATTGCCTATGGGAATGCTATTGCTACCCAACCAGATTTTTTAGAAGCTTGGAATTTTCGAGGAGAAGCATTAGAAAAACTCCAGCAGTACGAAGCAGCATTAGCCGCTTATGATAAAGTCATAGAAATGAGTGTAAAACAAGGAGTTTCTGTTGCTAAAGTTGGTTTACAAAGAGGAGCTGCTTTAGAAAAGTTACAAAAATACTCTCAAGCAATAGCAGCTTATGATTTGGTCATAGCTAAACAGTCTGATAATTTTGATGCTTGGTTGCAACGAGGATTATGTTTAGCAAAAATGGGAAATGATCGAGAGGCTGCTATGAGTTATAATCGAGCTATTAAAATTTGGCCTAATAATTATCAAGCTTGGTCAGAACTAGCTACAATTATGGAAAAGTTAGAGCAGTATGAAGAAGCGATCGCTGCCTACGACCAAATAGTTTCTTTAAGACCAGGTAATCATCAAATATGGTTTAAAAGAGGATTAATTTTGGAAAAATTAGCATATATTCAAAAAGCAGTTATTTCTTACAATATAGCTTTGGAAATTAAGCCTAATTACCAAGAAGCACTTAATAGAAAAAATCAGTTAAGAATGCAAGGTTAATTTAAAAAATGTTGAGTATACTACCCACCTAAAAAGAATATTAGGTGGGTTTAGCAAAACTAATTTAATTTGGCTTTTTTTAGTTTTTGACATATTGTATTCATCTGCCTAATACCAAATTCAAAAAAGGCAGTTACATCTTAATTTGTGATTTATTCCTAAAAGAAAAAATTATAAATTCCATAAATTCTCAAATTTCCACA
>NZ_JAAHGK010000551.1:0-4750 GCF_010672505.1 Okeania sp. SIO2B9
AACGACTCATATCTTTTGGTTTAAGCTCATCAGGTATTTTTTTATCTTGAAATAATTTATTGATTTCTTTTGCTAAATATTGTTTATTTTTGATTTCCAGGCAATTATTATCTTCAATAAAATCGGAAGTTTGTTCAAAAGCAAGTATTAACATATCTAATTGTTCAACCGTTGCTTTAATTTGTGCAGCTAAACGTAATTTTCTCCAATCAATTTCCGAATTTTTATAGACAAGATCGTGAGTTGAAACAGACCAGGCGTGTTCAAAAGCACTTTTGATTTGTATTTCAAATTTAATTTTATAAATACTTAATTGATTCTCTTGAATTATGTCATTATTGGTCTTAAGTTGAGCATAAATTCGAGTTGAATCAAACTTAAATGTATCTGGAGATTTTTTATTCTGTCCTCTTTTAACTGTATTGATAATTTCAAATGTACTTTGACAAAATTCTCTGACCTCTTGTTCATGAGATAGAGTGGGGATAATAATTGTACAAGCAAACAAGTCATCCAAATCTGACCATTTTTTAAATCTAATGATAAATCTAATATTTTGCCTATAGATTTAATAGTTTTGCGAAATTCGTCTTCTATTTCATCCTTTTCTTCCCATTCACTATCTCGATTAGTAAAAGCTCTATCAAGATAATCAGCACTATAAGATTTTGCACCCTCTTCTAAAAATAACAGTAGTTGTGCTACCATTTCAACATCTTTCATTTGTTTTCTGGGAGTAGAATGAAGGTTGGGAAAGTTTTTAATTTTTTCTTCTAAGTAATTAAACATCCAATTAGATAATTCCTCTGCAAGAGTAATAAAATCACCACTAAGTCTTGCATGACGAAGTTCTTGAGGAGTTAATTTAATCACATTACGATTAATCCGATCGAATATATTACTAATAACGTCTTCATCGGATGATGGTAAATATTCAATAGCAAATTGATACTTCCAAAAATCTTGTTTATCTTTAGTCTCTAAATCTTGAAAGTATTTACCGCGAAAGCGTTGAATAGACATTTTTTCAGAGACAGGAAATTCATTATTAACAAATTGAAACAGGGTAGATAATCTCTGTTTTCCATCAACTATGCTAACTTTTGAAACTCCTTCAGGACTGATTTCTTGATATATAAAAATTGCAGGTGCTGGATATTCATGTAATACTGTATCAATAAAGTAATCCTTATAATCTTGATTCCAAACACTACGTCTTTGGTATGATGGATCTAAATCAAGAAGTTCTCTTTGATATAAATCCCAAAACCAGGAAATAGTTTGAAAGTTGATTGTTCTTTTCATGTTATTTTATTTGTAGGATTGATTCTTATATTACTATCTAATATTTATTATGTCACTTTGAGAATATTGTACTATGGAAGATGATTCAATCTCAATCAAATTTATCCTATATCAAGGAAAATATTAACTACAAACACTCAATCAACCCAGTTGGTGAGTATAATCAGTGTTAATTGTGTTTTACATACTTTGAACTATTAAATTCTTAAATAACTAATGCCAGCTAGAGATATTTATCATAATACGGTTGTTGAAGCATTAAAAACAGATGGTTGGACAATTACCCAGGACCCTCTATATTTAGGTTATGGAGGTAAACATTTTTATGTTGATTTGGGTGCATAAAAAACAGCGATCACTGCTGAAAAACAAGGTAAAAAAATTGCTGTATAAATCAAAATTTTTATTAGTATTTCTCCCATAAAGGATTTACAAATAGCAGTGGGGCAATATGAAATTTATCGGACTGTATTATCGGAACTATAACCAGAATGTTTACTTTATCTTGCCGTTAATCAACAAGCTTATGAAAATATCTTCCAAGATAAATTAGGTCAATTAATTATTAATAAAATACAACTGCGTCTAATAATTTGTGATGAAAAAATTGGGAGAATAGTTAAATGGATAACTTAGATAACTATCGTGAAATTATTAAGAAAATAATCTACGAATATGGCACCCATAAACCTGCTAATGGTCAAATAGATGTCGAAATTGTAATTGACACATAACGAGACCATTATCAAGTAATTCGTATGGGTTGGGATGATATACGTCGAGTTTGTAGTTCCGTAGTTCATATTGATATTATTAATGATAAAATTTGGATTCAATATGATGGTTGTTCTCAACCTGTTGCTGAAGCACTTTTAGAAGCAGGAATAACCAAAGATATGATAGTTTTAGGTTTTCATCCAGAGGAAGTGCGTCAATATACAGGTTTTGCAATTTCTTAAAATTAGAGTAAATTCCAAACATAAGAAGTACAGATATTAATAATTAGACATCTCCAAAAATCAAAAATCAAGTCAATTATCAAGTATAAACCCTCAATTCTTTCCCCCTACTCCCTACTCCCTACTCCCTACTCCCTACTCCCTACTTCCTACTCATTACTCATTGCTCATTACTCATTACTCATTACTCCCTCTTTTCTGGAGATGTCTATTAAATATTCCGAGTGCGAGCATCTTGCTCGCGATGGTTCTACCTCACCAAGTCGTAACTATATCTCACCAAGGTAAAATCTACTGTAATTAAAAATTTATGTAAATTTTAGTAGTTTATTTTTACTTGAAAAATGTGAATTGATATAAATTTTTACCGAAAAATTTTGGTTTAAAGCCTCCCCTTGGATAGGGGATAATAAATAAAAATTTTCATAATTAGTCAATCCTCTTCTTTTCAAGGAGAGGTAATTATTAATTATTAATTATTAATTATTCATTATTAATTGTTGAATTATAGCGTTTCCCGTTGTTATGAGGTACATCTACGCAGGCAAGATCCCCCCACTAAATAATTTTCATTATTTGCCCGAAATATACTATAATTATCTCCAAGATTTTGAACTTAAAACTTAATTATTGGCTATAAAATCACAATAATCAAACAGACAAAAAAGGAAAAATAAATACTAATGTTAGAAACATTACTAGAGCCACTACAATATAGTTTTATGCAGCGATCGCTCTTAGTTGCCATAATAGTTGGGATTATCTGTGCGGTAGTAGGTAGTTATTTAATGGTACAAAGATTAGCTCTATTGGGAGATGCCATTAGTCACTCAGTATTGCCGGGATTAGCTGTTGCTTTTTTAGTAGGGGCAAATATTTTTATTGGAGCATTTATTGCCGGAGTAATTAGTACTATTTTAATTAATTTAATTAGGACGCGATCGCCAATCAAAGAAGATGCAGCAATGGGGATAGTTTTTTCTGCCTTCTTTGCATTAGGAATCACATTAATTACAATTATTCAGAAAGACAATAAAATTGACCTAAATCATTTTTTATTTGGTAATATTCTCGGCGTAACTATTGGAGATGTGAGAGATACATTAATTATCGCTGCGATTGTTTTATTAGTAGTAGTATTGTTGTATAAAGAACTATTATTTTACACATTTGACCCCCTCGGCGCTCAAGCAGTAGGTTTACCTGTAAATTTATTAAGCTTGGGGCTAATGATGTTAATTGGTTTGACAATTGTAGCCAGTCTTAAAGCAGTGGGAGTAGTGTTAGTTTTGTCTTTATTAATTACACCAGCAGCTACAGCTTATCTATTAGTTAAAAGATTGTATCAAGTAATGATTTGGGGGGTAGGAATAGGGGTTTTATCGAGTATTAGTGGAATGTATATTAGCTACTTCTATAATTTGCCATCTGGTCCAGCAATTGTATTAGTATCATTTGGGTTATTTATATTAGCTTTTTTGTTCAGTCCTACTCAAGGAATTTTAACTTATCCAACATCAATTTCTAGTCAACCCTCTATTTGGCGGGAGTTGAAAAATTTAATTAAGTAAATTTGATTTCTCCTATAGCAAGGAACGAGTTGGTTAGGACATAGATTAATGATGAACTTTAGACACAGAAATACTTTTCCCACTATTGCCTCTCTTAGTCCGCTACTAGGTGCCTCTGTCGGCGACACGGGGTCGCACCGCTTTTGCCTGTTCCCTGCTATAACTACTGACTACTAAAAACATCTTAAGTATTTGTAGCAAACATTTATAAAAATGATATTATTCATAACATTTATTAGTGGCATTTTTATGGGAATGACCACAGCACCAGTAAACGCATGGTTTCTCGGATGGGTAGCTCTAGCTCCTCTGTGGGTGTTAGTAATTCAACAAGAAAAATACTTTGATAAATTTTTATTAGGTTTAGTTTGGGGAATAGGTTATCACGGTGTAGCTTTATTTTGGATAACCGGAATTCATCCCATGACCTGGTTAGGAGTTCCTTGGTTAGCTAGTTTAGCGATCGCTATATTTTGTTGGATTTTTATCACTCTTTGGGGAGCAATTTTAGTTGCTATTTGGGCTTATTTATTTGGGGTTTTAACTCCTACATCTTTCTCAGAGAAAATATTCTCATTCGCCAGAGTTTTGTTAGGTATAACTTTATGGTGTTGTTTAGAGAAAATCTGGAGTTTAGGAAGTCTTTGGTGGACTTCTTTATCTTTGACTCAGAGCAACTATAATTTAGTAATTTTACACCTTAGTCAATTATCAGGACCAATTACAGTTACGGCAGCTATTATTACAGTAAATGCTTTAATTGGGGAAGGCTTCATCAAAGCAAAATTGCAGGAAAAAAAAGTTGATTTTCGTTTCTCCCTTTCTCCTTCTTTCTTCTTACTTCCAATTACAACTTTTCTATTTTTCCACATAGTAGGGTTTAGTCTATATAATATTCCTTTAAATCCCGATTCA
>NZ_JAAHGK010000552.1:0-4740 GCF_010672505.1 Okeania sp. SIO2B9
ATCAGAGAATCACAAAACAGCCAGAAGAAGACCAGGATAATATTATTAATGTTGAGGGTAAATATACTAATAATCAAGCAGAAGAACCAGGTATAGAAAAACCATTACTTGCCCCACAAAAATCACCAGAATTATCAGACTATCGACAACAATATGATGCAGAATTAGAAGCTTTTGAAGACTTACAAAATATTTTATTTGGCTCTCAATTAGCTAGGTTAATTCGGAAACTAAATACTAGCCAGGGAGTAAAAAAATTTAATTATAATCAAGATGAATTCAATAATGTACTAACTCCTTTATTCTCACAAAACTTACAATTAGGTCAAACAGAAGCAGAAGTCATAGAGACAATTGCCCCAGTTATTGATCGAGCTATACAAAAAAGATTTAGACAAGACCGACAGGCAATAACTTCATCATTAGCACCATTATTAGCACCTTCAATAGAAACACAAATCAAACGAGAACCTCAAGCAATGGCAGATGCAATAGCACCAATCATAGACATCATTATTACTAAAAAAACAGAGCAAGACCAACAGGCAATAACTTCATCATTAGCACCATTATTAGCACCTTCAATAGAAGCACAAATCAAACAAGAACCTCAAGCAATGGCAGATGCAATAGCACCAATCATAGACATCATTATTACTAAAAAAACAGAGCAAGACCAACAGTCAGTTAGTGAAGTATTAGCACCATTATTGCCAGTAGCAATTTCTTCTGCCATACAGAATTATCCCCAAGAAATTGCCAAAGCATTAGCACCAGAAATGGGAGCAGCAATTAGAGAACAAATTAGAATAGATCCGCGACAAATTTCTCAAGCATTAGCACCAGAAATGGGTAGAGCAATTAAAGATCAAATTACTTTAGAGCCAAATTCTATAGTAGATGCTTTATATCCTGTCATGGGCAGCACCATTTCTAAATATATGACACAAGAAATTCGAGAAATTAACGATAAGATTTCAGAAACGTTTAGCTTCAAAGGAATAAGACGCAAAATTCAAGCAATTTTCCAAGGAGTTTCAGAAGCAGAATTAATCATATCAGAAGTAATGATTTTTACTGTCCAAGCTGTGTTTCTCATCCACAAAGAATCTGGCTTAGTAATTTCTGAAGTTCAACATTCTCGACAAGATAGATTGGAATCAGAAATGCTAGCAGGAATGTTAACAGCTATTCGGAGTTTTGTGAATGATTGTATTGCTCAGTCTGGAGATTTTTCTGAACTAAATGAAATTGAATATGGGGATTCAAAAATTATCTTAGAAGTTGCGGGATATTGTTATTTGGCTGTAGTAATAAGAGGGCAAACAAACAAATCGTTTATCAAAGAATTACGAAAAATACTGAGCAAAATTGTTATTGATTATGGTAAATATATTAAAATTTTTGCAGGAGACCCTGATACTATTCCTGCCTCAATTCAGTTGTTATTAAAATCATTAATGGATATAGAAAATGTACAAGAAAATCAGAAATTACAAATTTCTAAACCTCCCACTGCCTTGTTAATAGTTTGTGGATTAATTTTGAGCCTAATATTCATACCTTGGGGTATCTATCAGTATTACAGTAGACTTTATCGTGGTATTGAAGCAAGAACTAGGGAAGCTTGGTCTAATATTCCAGAGTTAGCTATTTATAGAATAGGTGCAAAAGTAAAGCGAGGTTCCTTAATTCTAACTGGACAACTGCCAAATCAAAATCTACGAAATAGAGCAGCAAAAATAGCTAAAAAACAAGCTAGTCCCTACAATTTAGAAGTACATAATCAAATAACAGCTGTTAGAAGACCACAGGACGCTTCAGAAATAAGCGATGAGGTAGATAGACTTACAAGAGTATTAAATCAAATGGAAGGTGTGTCCATCAGCACTGAATATGGAGAAGGTAGAGTTACAGTCAAAGGAACAGTGATGGATATGGCAGATTCTCAGATAATTATTCGTAAAATTGAGCAAGTTCCTGGAGTAAAATCAGTAATCAGCACAACTAAACTCAGCCCACTTAAACTGAAAACTCGCATCTACTTCGATCTGGGTTCAGCCAAACTTCACCCTGTCTATATAGACACAATGGCCCAGATTCAAGAATTTCTTACCCAATATCCTCAAAAACATCTTAGAATAATAGGTCATACAGATCGTACTGGCAGTTCCAATATTAATGAGCAGTTGGCCCTTGAACGGTCATATACAGTTAGGGATGCTTTGGTAAAACAGGGAGTGGATGCCAGACGATTAGAAGTAACTGGACAAACAAACTCGCCTCAAGGTGTGGAGTACAATCAACCACTATTATTGAGTAGGTGCGTAACATTTGATTTGTTTGAACCAAGTGAAAAAGACAACTAGCTAGAAATATGATATCGAAAAAAATTTGTCTTGTTGGTGATTTTGGTGTGGGAAAAACTAGTCTTATTCGTAAGTTTGTCGATCGACAGTTTAGTGACCAATATCTTTCTACGGTAGGGGTAAAAATTTCTCGTAAAAAAGTTGATTTACCCAAAACAGATGTAGAAAAAAATAATGTTTTGCAGTTATTAATTTGGGATTTAGAAGGTCATACTAAATTTAAGGCGATCGCTCCTAGTTATTTACAAGGAGCTAGTGGGGGAATAGTTGTTGCAGATGTCACTCGTGAAGAAACTATCAAAAATATTTACGAAAGATTAGATTTATTTTTATCAGTAAATCCTAAGAGTGTAGCTATTTTGGCTTTAAATAAATCTGATTTAGTTGATGCAGAAATAATCAATCAACTATTATCAAAATTCGAGGATCAGGAAGATGAAAGAGTGATAGCGACATATTCTACATCAGCTAAAACTGGGGAGAATGTAGATGAAATATTCGAGAAATTATCATATAGAATGCTAGAAAAAATAGGATGATTAATGAAGTCAGAATTATAAATTCTGAAGTTATTTTTGTAACAGAGATTTGAGCAAACCTCCAAAAAAAATTGGCCTTAAAAGGCGAGGTTGCGCGACCCAATTATTTTGATAAAATTATCTATCTCTATGCAGAAATAAATGATAAAAATTACCGATAAATTGTGGTCTAAAGCCTCCCTTTTCAACTATGCTTTATCAACATTTTTTTTTAGATAAAACTTGACAAAATAGACAAGTTATGTGCATGTCTTGGAGCGACTTTTTTAGAAGAGAAGTATATTGAAAAATACATTTTTTTGAGAACTGTAGACAAGATTTTTGCCCCCCACACTCCCCACAAGGTTTTCAGGAGTTCCTTATCAGGGATAGCTTTTTAAGGGGATAAAAAAATAAATAGAATATTCCTGATTTCAAGCCTCCTTATTGCATAAGCTTCCTTATTGCATAGGTACTATTAGTATGGTTCCTCCTGAGGAGGCTAACTGATAACTGATCACTGATAACTGAAATAACCCATGATTAACCTATTAAAAAAACTTTTAGCATATCGTCAAACTGAGTATTTGATAATTAATTCCGAGTTAAAAATTTTAGAGGTATCTTATGGGTTAAACAAATTTTCCGCTCCTCCAAAATTAGCAGTTTTAGGTGAAGATATTCGTCATAGTTTTCCAGAATTAGCAGGAGTTGAAGAGCTTCTGGAGGAAGTGATTAATGGGCAAAAAGAAAGTTTTGAATATGAAGGAGTAGCTAGGTCTTTGGAAGAGAAATCTCCTCTGTATATCAATATATCTATAATTGCAGATTTTAATGAAAATTGTCTAGAAAAAAACTTAATAGTATTAGTCGAAGATGTAACGGAAAAAATGGTAATGCAGCAGAAGTTAGTTCAAAATTCAAATGAATCTAATCTTTTATTAAGTTCTTTAGCTGCTTCTGAGGATTATATCAATAAAATTATTACTTCTATGGCGGATGCTTTATTAGTAACAACAAGTGCGGGGATAATTAAAACTGTTAACCGTGCAGCAGAAATTTTGTTTGATTATACAAAGGAAGAATTGGTAGGTCAAAATATCTCTATGGTTATTCCCAAAGAAGAATTACTACATAAAGCACGCCAAAAATATATATTTTTAAAAGAACAAATTTCTCAAGATATAGAATTAATTTGTCAGAATAAAATAGGAGATAAAATTATTGTTCAACTTTCTTGTTCGGTTATTCAAACCAATGTAGAAGGAATATATAATTTTGTTTATATAGGCAGAGATATTACAGAGCGCAAAAAAGAGGAAGAAGAAATACGTCAAGCTTTAGAACAAGAACGAGATTTAAGAGAACTAAGGGGTCGTTTTTTTTCAATGGTGACTCACGAATTTGGTAATCCTCTAAATACAGTATTATTATCTACTCAATTACTCAGATCCTATGACTCGGAAATTACTGAAACTGAAAAAGACCAATATTTAGTATATATTGAAGAGTCTACACAAGAAATGCTTGAATTGTTAAATGATGTCCGATTTATTGGTAAAGCAGATGCTGGAAAATTGAAATATAAACCAGCACCTGTGGATTTGATTAAAGTTTGTTCTCATATTACTGAATCTATCAAAATTACTGCTAGCGATAAACATATAATAAATTTCAAAATTCACAAAAAATTTCAACATAAATCTCAAGCTAAGTCGAAAAAGAATGATGTGATGTTCTTCTTAATAGATGAGAAATTAATTCGGCATATCTTAAATAATTTATTATCAAATGCTATTAAGTATTCACCTACAGGAGGGAAGGTGAATACTTAATAGCATTTGATAATAAAT
>NZ_JAAHGK010000553.1:0-4735 GCF_010672505.1 Okeania sp. SIO2B9
TGGAACATTTAATTATTCATATCTGTACTTCTTATGGGAGGAATCTGCTATAAGAAGAAAACACCTAAAAATCTTTATTCATTAAATCAGGCTTTTACATCAAGTCTAAATCTGTCATTATATAAGTAATAAATATTTATAGTTCTGAATAATTTTCAAACCTGCTCAATCAAATAATTGGGTTTATACTAAAGACTTTTATTGATAGCAGAGAAGAAGGAAAAATGGCATTGGTGAATGCGTAATGCTTTTGTCTCAAATATCTATGAACAAACTATAATTGTACCGTTCATAAATATTTAATGCCATTACCTAATCACCAACCCCGGAAAAATAATTAATCTTTATTTGTCAACTAAACTTGATATTATAATTCTCTAAATTTACATGAAAAAAGCAAAAAAAATTATTTAAAGATTGTCGCCTGAAAAATAAAAAATACTATTTTTAGACACTAAATTTATATCATAGTTTTTTCACTTTTAATTTTTAACTTAAAGCTAACTGTGCAACCTGTTGACTATACAACTCTCATAGCTTCATGTTCTGAACTCCGTGTTAAATGGCTACCAGCACGTTTAGAGCAGGTATATCAGCGCGATCGCTTTACCATTACCATTGCTCTGCGAACTCTCAAAAAACGTGGTTGGCTGGACATTTCCTGGCATCCCCAAGGGGCCCGTATTTGTATCAGTGACCCTCCACCTCGCGCCCCTGATACTTTTACTTTTAGTCAACAATTACGACATCAGCTAGGTGGACTAGCTTTAATAGCTATTGTTGAAGTTTCTCCTTGGGAGAGGGTGCTGGACTTCCAATTTGCGAAACGTCCTGGGGAAGCACCCCTATGGCATCTTTATGTGGAAGTTATGACCAAGTACAGCAATGTTATTCTGACTACTGCGGATAATTTTGTTGTTACCTGTGCCCATCAAGTGAATAGTCAACAGTCTAGTCTTCGTCAAATTCAAACTGGTCAACCTTATGAACTTCCCCCTTCTCTGACTAACCCTATTCCTAATTTGCAAGAAACGCAACAGCAATGGCAAGAAAGGATTAGTTTAATACCTGGTGTATTGTGGCGAAATTTAATTAAAAATTACCGTGGCCTCAGTAAGGCTTTAGTACAGCCAATGATTGAAGCTTCAGGACTAGACTCTCAAGAGTCTACTAATGACCTTAGTGCTTCGGACTGGCAAAAATTATTTAAAAGTTGGCAAGAATGGTTAAAAAATCTGGAGCATTCCAAATTTTATCCTGGTTGGACAGAAAATGGATACACTGTAACAGGTTGGCTAAGTGTAGAATCTGTTGATACTGTTCAGGAATTACTGAATGATTATTATACTGGACAGCTGAATCAGCAAGAGTTTAGTCAACTATATCATCAAATTAGCCAAAAACTTAAAAATATTACGGCTAAGTTACAGCTCAAGGCTGATACTTTTACCGAACGTTTACACCAGTCGGATGGGGCAGAATTGTTGCGATCGCAAGCCGATTTACTTATGGCCAATCTCCACGAATGGCGACCGGGGATGAAAGCTATTACTCTATGTGACTTTGAAACGGGGGAACCGATGGTCATCAAGTTAGACCCAGAGAAAAATGCGGTGCAAAATGCCCAAAGTCTTTATAAAAAGCACCAAAAGTTGAAACGGGCTCGTGTAGCAGTTGAACCCCTTTTAGCGACAGTCCAAGCAGAAATTGATTATTTGGAGCAAGTGGAAGCTTTTTTGTCTCAGTTAGATACTTACCAAACTCCAGAAGATTTACGCACTCTTGAAGAAATTCGGGATGAGTTAATTCAGCAAGCTTACCTTAAAGCTCCAGAACATCATCACCAAGATAATAAAAAGGATACAGAATTTTACCGTTACGAAACTCCTGGTGGATTTGAATTATTGGTTGGCCGTAATAATCGTCAAAATGATTTGTTAACTTTTCGAGTGGCGGGAGATTATGATTTGTGGTTTCATACTCAAGAAATTCCTGGTAGTCATGTTTTGTTGCGACTAGATGCTGGTGCCACACCTGATGAAGTTGATTTACAGTTTGTTGCAGATATAAGTGCTTTTTATAGTCGTGCCCGTCAGAGTGAAATAGTCCCAGTTATTTATACTAAACCTAAGTTTGTTTATAAGCCCAAGGGTGCTAAACCTGGTATGGTTGTATATAAGCAAGAACAGGTTTTTTGGGGGAAACCACAAAGGGCTGAAACCCATATTGCACAACTAATTGGGATACAAAATTAAAAATTTTTCCAAAAATTGCTCAATAGTTTGTTACAATCAGCAATATAGACATTGTGAGATATATAACCCGCAAATCGCTGCGAACTTGGGAATGCGTAGCTACTTGCTTGTTAATCTCGCAGAAATAACAACGGAAAATAATTTTTACTTAGACCTGCTTGACAAAGTTGGTCTTTTTCTTTGTCGTCGATCAAAAAAGTTATACCAAATTGATAAATGTTTGCTACAAATAGATAGGATATTCCTTAGGAATCAGGAGTCAGGAGTCAGGAGTCAGAATGAATGGCTTCAATACCATTTTTGAGGGCGTTGGTAAATAGAAAGATGAATTGAACGTGCCAAATTCTCAGCAAATGCTACAGAACTGGATCGATACACATTACTCGTTTCTTCTTAACTTTGAGCCAGAGATGTATCTGGGTAGGAATAGTCAAAACTCTCCTGGATACTAACTTATATTGATATCTATGTCATAAATAAGTTTTAGCGTTACGCTAAGTTAAGAAGATATATTATAACATCAAAAAAGCTTTTTGTAACACGAGGTAATCTGGATATATAAAACAGTATAAACAATCTCTCATTGAGGATTGCTGACAACGTATGATAAACCTTTAAAGTCTTAGTACTAATTTAGATTGGTAATAACTATGTCACAACAGAGTCTAATCACAGTCAACCAAAATGGACAATACGGTCGGCAAAATTTTACATATCCATCAAAATTGGATCTTGAGGTTGTCAATCAGGAACTTGCCCAAGCAGATGCTCATACTCTAGTTAAGTGGGGATATGCAACCTTTGGAGAAGGTTTAGTTATGAGTACCAGTTTTGGTATCCAGGCTGCTGTTATGTTACATCTAGTTACAACCGTTGTACCTGATATTCCTGTTATTTGGGTTGATACAGGATATTTACCCGCCGAAACTTATAGATTTGCTGAAGAGTTGACCGAGCGACTGAGACTGAATCTTAAAGTATATCAATCTTCAATTAGTCCAGCTAGAATGGAAGCTCTACATGGCCGACTTTGGGCTGAGAAGAATGCTGATGCTCTGAACCGCTATGACCAAATTCGGAAAGTAGAACCTATGCAAAGAGCGTTAAAAGAGTTAGGTGCTAAAGCTTGGCTAGCTGGCCTGCGGAAGGACCAAACTGACCACCGCAAGGGTCTTAACCGCATTAGTCAGCAATCGGGAATATATAAGATTTTACCTATATTAACTTGGAATGCCAGGGATATATACCAATATTTGACTGCTTACAATTTGCCTTATCATCCATTTTTCGATTTAGGTTATACCAGTGTGGGAGATTGGCATTCTAGTCGCCCCTTGACTATGGAAGATGAGAATGAACGGGATACTCGTTTTCATGGTCTTAAGCAGGAGTGCGGACTACATTTGCCTCAGACAGATGGACAAGCTCAAAGTTTAGATTCTAGTTCTTTATAATTAGGGTTTGCGTATGGAAAGTCTTTTTGCTGGGGTAGGAGACAGGAGACAGGAGACAGGAGACAGGAGGAACGGGTATGGGAGCGAGGAGGTAGGAATAAGAATTGTGAGAGTGATTTTTCTACCATAGTCAGCCGAAAATACTAGCTTTTTGAGCTTTTTGCACCTCGGAGGAACTGCGTTAACAGCTATTGCTTTTAGTTTAGGATAAAAGCTTTATTAATTGTCTTACTACAACAGTTGCTTCCCTTGCCTTTTGGTTGGGGTTTGAGTCCCCATCCACTTCTTCCTTCTTCAATTCAAAGCTTCAGCATGATATCTTATATGGTCTTCTATAAAAGATGCAATAAAATAATAGCTATGATCGTAATCTTTTTGCATTCTTAAAGTTAGATTTACTCCTTTTTTTTGACAAGCTTTTTCCAATACTTCTGGTAATAATTGTTTTTGGGATAAAAAGGGATCAGCAGTTCCTATATCAATTAAAATCGGATGACTATAACCATAATTTAAAATTAATTCACTAGCATCATAATCACGCCAGTTTTCTTGATTTGAACCTAAATAATTGCTAAAAGCTTTTTCACCCCAAGGACAACACATTGGTGCTGCAATTGGCGCAAAAGCGGAAATAGATTGATATTTTGCCGGATTTTTTATAGCACAAATTAATGCTCCGTGACCTCCCATGGAATGACCGAAAATACTTTGTTTATCTGGCTGAATTGGAAAATTTTTAGCTATGAGTTCTGGTAATTCTTTAACAACGTAACTATACATTTGATAATGCTTTTTCCAAGGTTCTAATGTGGCATCAAGATAAAATCCTGCACCTGTACCAAAATCCCAACTATCGTTCTCATTTTTAATGCCAGTATTGCGCTGACTTGTATCTGGTACGACTAAAATTAATCCATATTTGGCAGCAAATTGTTGTGCCCCTGCTTTAGCCATAAAGTTTTCTTCAGTACAGGTTAAACCAGAAAGAAAATACAATACTGGTAATGGTTTTGATTTAGCTTCGGG
>NZ_JAAHGK010000554.1:0-4735 GCF_010672505.1 Okeania sp. SIO2B9
AAATCATGCTTACTTTATGCTTTCTTTGTTCTAGTCAATTCTGGATCCACTATCCAGCAACCTCTCACATGTGGAAGGCAAGAAAATCGACTTTTTAAATGGGAAGCTTTAGTTTATGTATTTAGTTTGTCTCCTATATTTAAACCTTTGGCTTTTGTGATGGGATTACCATCAATCATGCCAATTGGAACTAAATTTTATGAAACTATTGCCAATAATAGAAAATTTGCTGGCAACTTTACTAAACCTCTTCAATTTCGTCCTTTAAATATACGTCCTTATCGCGGATTAAATATCATTATATTTTTACTAATTATTTATACTTTTATTTGGAACGTTAAAAGTTTTGTCAAACAAACCTATCAAAGAAGAAAAGTACAAAAGCAAGATTTAATTACTAAGACTCACAAATTATTTCAACGTCGGATTGTACAAAGGTTAGATGTTTTTGGTAAGGTGACAAAATTAGATAAATCTTGGAGTATCTTTGCTCCTGCTCCACCTAGAGATGATGGTTGGCATGTTATTCCTGGTAAGTTGAAAAATGGTAAAGAAGTTGATGTTTTGTATAAAAAAGGAGAGCCTTTAAGTTGGGATAAACCAACTCTAAGAGAATTTAATAAATTGTATTCTAATATGCAGTGGCGGACTTATTTCCTAAATTTCAATCGAGCTATAGGTAAAAAACTTTATCCTTATTATGCAGAGTATGTGTGTCGTGAATGGAATAAAAAGAATGAAGGTTCGGAAAAATTAGAAAGTTTCGATATTTTCTTTATGGAGGAGAGAACTGTACCACCTGGTGAAACACAAACGGTGGAAAAGAAAAGTGTGATGCAAAAATCTTGTTCAGATGAGCAAAAAGATATTTAGGGAGAAGGTGATTAGCTATGTTATTTAACTCTTATGTTTTTATATTTGGTTTTTTACCTTTAACTCTGATTATATTCTTTGTTTTAACCAAGTTTGGTTTAATTAAGGCTGCTAATGTTTGGCGGAGTTCTAGTTATGGGTACAAGAAAAGTGTGAGAAAAAATCTGGTTGAGATGAGGCAAAAAATATTGATGGAGGAATTGATTAGGTATGTTATTTAACTCTTATGTTTTTATATTTGTTTTTTTACCTTTAACTCTGATTATATTCTTTTTTTTAACCAAGTTTGGTTTAATTAAGGCTGCTAATGTTTGGCGGAGTTCTAGTTATGGGTATAAGAAAAGTGTGAGGAAAAATATGGTTGAGATGAGGCAAAAAATATTGATGGAGGAATTGATTAGGTATGTTATTTAACTCTTATGTTTTTATATTTGGTTTTTTACCTTTAACTGTGATTATATTCTTTGGTTTAACCAAGTTTGGTTTAATTAAAGCTGCTAAGGTTTGGTTGACGGCTAGTTCTTTTGCTTTTTATGGTTATTGGAATGTTGCTTATCTACCTCTGTTGATAATTTCAATTTTGTGGAATTTTCAAATGGGGAAATTTATTGCTGAGGCTAAACCGGAAAGTAAGCGAGCAAATGTTTTACTTTGGGTAGGTATAGCTGTTAATTTAGCAATAATTTCCTATTATAAATATGCGAACTTTTTCCTAGATACTGTTAATTCGGTAGTTTCTACAAATTTGAATGCTGGGCAAATTATTTTACCTTTGGCAATTTCTTTTTATACTTTTACTCAGATAGCTTATTTAGTAGATGCTTATCGTGGGGAAACAAGAGAGACTAATTATGATTTACTTACTTATAGTTTCTTTGTGGTTTTCTTTCCCCAATTAATCGCCGGACCTATTTTACGCCACGATGAACTTATTCCCCAGTTTCGTCAATTGCGTAGTTATATTTTTTCCCAGAAAAATATGGCTTTGGGTTTAAGTATTTTTAGTCTGGGATTATGTAAAAAAGTTTTGATAGCTGACACTATATCGCATTGGGTAGCACTAGCTTTTAATAATGCTTCTGAGTTGAGTTTTATTGAAGCTTGGGTAGGAGCTTTAAGTTACACTTTTCAGCTATATTTTGATTTTTCTGGTTACTCCGATATGGCGATCGGTTTGGGGTTGATGTTTAATATTAAATTACCGATTAATTTTAACTCTCCCTACAAGGCTACTTCTATTAGTGATTTTTGGCAAAGATGGCATATTACTTTATCCAATTTTCTGAGAGATTATTTATATATTCCCCTGGGTGGAAGTCGTCGTGGAGAAGTACGTAGTTATAGTAATCTTTTGACAACAATGCTGTTAGGTGGATTATGGCATGGTGCAGGTTGGACTTATGTAATTTGGGGAGGTTTACACGGTACATATTTATGTATAAATCATGGTTGGCGAAAGTTAAATATTCCGATGCCGAAAGTATTGGCGTGGGTAATTACTTTTGTTGCTGTTATTGTTGGTTGGGTGTTATTTCGATCGCAAAATATTCAAGATGGTCTAGATATTTTACAGACAATGGCAGGTCTAAATGGGGTTGTTATACCAGGGGAAGCTAAAGATAAATTATCTGTGTTAACTAATTTTGGTTTTCAGCTCAAATCTTGGTCGGATATGAATTATTTGCCGGAATTTTTGGGGAGTAAAATTTTCTCAATTTTGGGTTTAATAGGTTTAACCTTTTCTGTAAGTTTCCTACCAAATACTCAGGAAATTTTGGCAAAGTTAAAACCTACTTGGTGGTGGGCAGTTTGGATTGGTATTTTGACAAGTTTAGCTTTATTATCGCTGAATCGTGTGTCTGAATTTCTTTATTTCCAATTTTAAATTGTTTGGATAAATTATGAGCATAAATAATCAACTTAGTTCTACATACTCCCAAGCTTATCCTCCCAAAAAAACAGATAATTCTTATTACACTCCTAAAGTAAGGAATTTAATTTTGAACAGGCTTATTTCTGATAAAGAAGAATAATTTTTAGAGGATTTTGGAGTTTTAATTAATCGAGAAAATATTGAATCACATTTAGCAAAAATTCCTCAAGACCGAGAAAATTGGGCGAAAAATAATCCTGATGAAGTGAAGTTAGTAAAAGAAATTAAACAAAAATATGATGTCTCACTAAACTAGATAAAAATTATGTTTAAGATATTAAATTAACTAAAATCTACTTTGATTTGGATATAAAATATGAGTTCAAATAATCAACTTAGTTATAGTTTATATCAACCTTTAACTGCTAAAAAATTAGAAAAATATATGGTAAATAGAAAAAAATATCGTCGATATAATTGGCTATTTTTAGTATCAGTATTTCTCCCTGTAGTTACTGTGGGAGTATTTAATATTATTGTCGATCCTTATGATGTATTTAATACTCCCAATTTCTTAGGAATAAATCATTCAAAACCTCGGAAAGATAATAGTGATAGCCTCTTTAAAGCAACTGATGTTATCCGCATTAAACCTGTAACAGTTTTTATGGGTTCATCGAGAACAAAACGCGCTATAGATCCTAACTATCTAGCTTTAAAAAATTATAAGCTGGCTGATAATTTAGCACTTACTAAGGGAAATTTCTATGAGTTACGACGCTATTTAGAACACGCGATCGCTAATTAGAAGGAATTAGACTTAGTTGTTATAGGCTTAGATTTTTTTATGTTTAATTCGTTGATAGGAACCAGGCAAAATTTTTCTGAGCAGAGACTAGAAAAAAAATATATTCTCTTGGAAGACTTGCTTAATATTACTTTCTCTTTAGATGCCTTTTTGGCAAGTCAAGAAACATTAATTGATAGTAATAAAAATCTGCCAAATAATATTTTTGATGGAGAAAATGGATTTATACCTTATCTAAATGTTGACCCGAAAAAAACTAAGTCTAGATTTGAAAGAATTATGAATAATTATTATGTAGGTTACTCTACAATATTTCAAGTATCTCCTCAATTACTAGATGAATTCAAAAAAGTAGTCGATTTATGTAAAGAAAATCAAATTAAATTAATATCATATATTTCTCCTGCTCATGCAACTCAATGGGAAATTATTAAAAGTTCTGGTCAGTGGTCAACTTTTGAAGAATGGAAACGTAAAGTTGTAGAAATTAGTGATGTCTTTGACTTTTCTGGATATAACAGTGTCACAACTGAAGCTATTCATAATAATATGGAAAATTATACAGAGAATTCTCATTACACTCCTAAAGTAGGGAATTTAATTTTGAACAGAATCCTGTCTTACAAAGAAGAAGAAGTTCCAAAGGATTTTGGAGTTTTAATTAATTCAGAAAATATTGAATCCCATCTAGAAAAAATTCGTCAACACCGAGAAGTTTGGGCTAAAAATAATCCTGATGAAGTGAAGTTGGTAGAAGAAATTAAACAAAAGTATGATGGGGCACTAAACTAGATAAAAATTATATCTGACATATTAAATTGACTAAAATCTACTTTGACTTGGAGCTACATATGAGTATCAATAATCAACTTAGTTCTACTGCTTCTAATTCTTCATATCCTCAAAAATCAGAAAAATATGTGGCAAATAGAAAAAAATATCGCCGATATAATTGGATGTTTTTCTTGTCAGTATTTCTCCCTATAGTTACTGTAGGAATATTTAACATTGTTGTCGATCCTTATGATGTTTTTAATACTCCCAATTTCTTAGGAATAAATCATTCAAAACCTCGGAAAGATAATAACGATCGCCTCTTCAAGGCAACTGATGTTATTAGGATTAAACCTATTACTGTTTTAATGGGTTCATCTAAAACTAAACAAGGTTTAGATACTAAT
>NZ_JAAHGK010000555.1:0-4725 GCF_010672505.1 Okeania sp. SIO2B9
TCTGTAAGGGAGACTCGGGATGATAGCCATCCATATTTTGAAGAAGGAGACAGGAGACAGGAGACAGGAGACAGGAGGAAAATTACATGGGGATTCGCTCCCCCAAGTAATGCGTGAACACCCTGTAGACGGTGGGGTATTAAACCCACAAAGAAAATGTTGAAGAAGGAGACAGGAGACAGGAGACAGGGGGAGGGCATCACCTCTGTATAAACTGCAACTCTTTTTTGAGTTGAAGAATCCCGTGGTGTCGCCTAAGCGTACCACCGGGAATATGTCAAGGAGCTAAAATATTTTTCAGAGCCGACTTAACAGTTGAATATTGATACTCAAAGCCAGAAGCTTGAGTCTGTTTTGGTAAGACTTTTTGACCTTCCAATACCACCACTGCACCATCTCCTAATAACAATTCAATGGCAAAATCAGGTACAGGTAACCAAGAAGGTCGATTTAAAACTAATCCTAAATCTTGACAAAATTCTCCCATTCGTACAGGATTAGGAGAAGTAGCATTGAATTTACCTTCTATTTTTTGGTGGCGCAGAGAATGTAAAATCAAACCAACCAAATCATCAATATGTACCCAAGAAAACCATTGCTTACCACTACCAATAGGCCCACCAGCAAATAACTTAAACGGAGTTAGCATTTTTGAGACAGTACCACCCATACCCAGTACAATACCAATCCGCAAAATAACCAACCTCACCCCCAAATCTTTTACAGGTTCAGCTGCAGTTTCCCAAGCTCGACAAACCTCAGCCAGAAAATCATTTCCACTATTGCTATGTTCATCAAAAGTTACGGTTTCACTCGTACCATAATAGCCAATAGCCGACCCACTGACCAATACCGATGGTTTAGAATTAGCCTGAGCGATCGCCTCCACCAATTTTTCCGTAGTTACCTTGCGACTGTCCATAATTTCTTGCTTCCGACTAGCATTCCAACGCTCATCAGCAATACCAGCTCCTGCCAGATTAACCACACCATCGCAGCCATCTATAAACTTTTGCCAAGCACCAGACTGTTTTGGTTGGTAGGCAACTATCTCTAAATTAGGGTAGGCTGAGTCAGGAAAAATTCGTTTAGCTTTTTCCGGATTGCGGGTCAAAACTAATATTTGTTCCCCTTCCGAATGTAAACGCTCTACCAAGCGACTGCCAACAAACCCTGTTGCTCCTGTAATAGCTACTTTCATTACTAAAAAATTTGCCCACAATACTTAATTTATCCTTGTAAGACATCATATAAGCTGTTTTGCATTTAAACCATATACCCAATTTTTGTCAAAGGGAATAGTGAATAGGGAATAGGGAACAGGGAACAGGGAATATAGAATCTAAATACACATCTCCAATAATAAAAAATAACATCAATTATCCCACATAAATTATCAATTCTTTCTCCCTACTTCTTGCTCTGTACTCCCTACTCCCTCTTTTCTCGAGATGTCTAATGATTCTTAGCTTAGTAGGTTGGGTCAAGTACCAGCGTTAGCGCAGCTTATCCACAGGATAAACCCAACCCAAATAATGTTGGGTTTCAATTCTTCAACCCAACCTACTAGACTGATACTAAAAAACTTTGCCCACAATATAGTAGCTTGGGTCAAGCACCAGGGAAACCCAATCAAAACCTATAAATTAAATAATGTTGAGTTTTATTTTTCAAGCCAACCCAACCAACCGACCCTACCTAGTCTGCAAAATTAATTTAATATTTGTTACAGGTAGAAAACAGGAAAGAGAAAATATAAACGGGTAGTGGATGTTAAAGAGAATTTTGTCTACCTACTTCTACTTATACTTACCTAGTAGATATTAAATTATAAAAAAAATTCTATGAAAAAATCACACTTTCTAATTGCTGGTGCAACCATCATTACAGCAGTCAGTATTGCTACCTATCTTTACTTGAGAAATGTGGCCGCGAAAGTCTCCAACCCTCTGAACAGCGCCCAAATAGTACCTGAGTCGGCAATTATGGCCAGTTTTATTCATCCTAATCAACAAGCTTTGAATAAATTACAACAATTTGGTACTCCCGAAACCAGAAAATTAATTAGCCAGAGTTATGCAGAATTTCAGCAGGAAAATTTAGCAGAAGCTAATATTGATTGGGAAAAAGACATTCAACCTTGGTTGGGAGGAATAATGTTTGCTTTTGTTCCCGCTGAGTCAGGGGAAGATACCGATCCGGTGAATATTTTGATGTTGGTGGGAATTAAAAATAAGTTGGAGGTTTGGAAATTTGCCAATAAATTAAAAGGAGATGAGGAAAATCAAGTTATTGAGAAGGAATATCAGGGGGTGACTATTCGGGAAGTTACTGATGAGAGTGGGAAAACTTTTAATTTGGCAATTTTGGGAGATTATTTAGCGATCGCGACCGTTGCAGCAGCAGTGGAAGATACTATTGATACGTTTCAGGGTCAAGCTTCTTTGGCAATGCAAGAGAATGCTGCTGAAAGTTTACAGCAGAGTGCAGGGGTGGAGAATGCCCTCGCTACTATTTTTATTCCTAATTATAGTCAGTTGATGACGGCATTTACTGATGACTTGCCGGAGAATGAACAGTTGTCTACTGCAAGTTTAGTGCAGTTGGAAAAAATAAATTCTGTGGTGATGGGAATAGGAGTGGATGATGCTGGTTTGCGCTTGCGGACAGTGACTAAGTTGAATTCTCCCTTGCCTCCAGAGCAGACTGAAACAGCATCGGGTGAGGTTTTGCAACGGTTTCCAGCGGAGACGATGATGTCGGTCAGTGGGAAGAATATTAGTTTAGCTTGGTCGCAGTTTGTGGCGCAAGCGCAGGGTAGTGAAGATTTGCAGGATCTGTTGGAGATGGTGAGGAAGACGTTTCAAGATTTAGATTTGGATGTAGATCGAGAAGTGTTTGGTTGGATGGATGGGGAGTTTGCTATAGGTTTAATTGGGTCAAATGAAGGAAGATTGGTACAGACTGGCGTTGGTGGAGCGATGATTTTGGAGACTAGCGATCGCTTTGCTGCTAATGGGATGTTGAGAAAGTTAAATAGAGTAGCGATGGAAAAACCTGGTGTGTCGTTGAAGGAAAAACAGGTGGGAGAGATATCGGTGACGGAGTGGCAGATGGTTGGTATTGGTAGTTTTTTGGGGTATGGGTGGTTGGATGATGATTTTTTGTTTGTGGCACTTGGTGAACCGTTGATAGAGGTGATGATAACTATGCCAGATCGTGGTTTAATTGGGAGTGATGATTTTGAGGAAGTCGTGGGGTCTTTACCAACATCGAATCAGGGGTATTTTTATTGGAATATGGAACAGATGATGGTTTGGGCGAATCGTTATCAGTTTGTGAATCTGATGATGCCACGGGATGTGAAGGTTGTTTTGAGTTCAATTCGTGGTATTGGGGTGACGGCGAGTTGGTCGGATGAGTTGACGAATGAGATGGAAATTTTGTGGGTGTTGCAGAAAAAGTAGTCAGTTTGTAGTTTGTAGGGTGCTGTTAGCGATAGCGTAACGCACCCAAATTATCAAAAGTGATTAAGTGAGTAAAACCTTAAAAGTAGATTTTTTCTAACAGAAAAATCGGACTTCAAGCCTGATTTTAATTCAGGTAATGATTCTTTTTGTATAGATTTGCCAACTTTGTAGATAGTAGTAATTTATAAATTTTATACTGTTCATCCATATCATCTATTTATGGATATGGCAATAAAATTTGGAATTGGCAAAAGTAGATTTCAATTTACCTTAATTATCGGCTGAAAACGATTGAAAACTATTTGTTTTTTACAGTTAAATTTGACAAAAACAACTATTATTTCGTCGTTAAAATAAATATAATCAAAAAATATACTACTTGGTATAATATGGTATTAAATATTATTAGGAACTACTAACCAAATGTTAGATTGGATTTCTGTTACTTTTTCTCAATTATTAAAAAATATAGATGCTATCATTTTTTATCGTATTGGTGGCGACCAAGGGATACCACTTATTGTACTTTGGCTAATTAGTGGCAGTCTCTTTTTTACTCTCCGAATGCAGTTTATTAATATTCGAGCTTTTAAACACGCCATAGATGTTATTTGGGGAAAATACGATGACCCTAATGATGAGGGTGAAGTCTCTCATTTTCAAGCTATGGCAACTGCTTTATCTGGAACTGTGGGGCTAGGAAATATTGCTGGAGTTGCTATTGCTATTAGTTTTGGAGGACCAGGTGCAGCTTTTTGGATGACGATCGCAGGGTTGTTAGGCATGAGTACAAAGTTTGTTGAATGTACTTTGGCACAAAAATATCGTGTAGTTAACCCAGATGGTACAAGCATTGGAGGGCCAATGTATTATATATCAATGGGTTTAGCTGACTTAGGACAAAAAAAATTAGGTCAATTTTTAGGTGGAATGTTTGCATTGTTCAATATCTTTGCTGTCTTGGGTAGTTCCAGCATATTTCAGTCTAACCAGTCTCAAGTAGTTGTTGCTAATGTGATACCTTTTTTTGCTCAACGAAGCTGGGTTTATGGATTAATTTTAGTATTAGTAGTGGGGTTAGTAATAGTAGGTGGTATTCAACGTATTGCTGGAGTAGCTGCTGCCATTGTACCGACAATGTGTGGCGTTTACTTTCTGGCAGGTTCATGGGTAATTTTAGCTAACTTTACTGCTATTCCTCACGCAATTTCTACTATAATTCATAGCGCTTTTGCTCCCCAAGCTATGGCAGGGG
>NZ_JAAHGK010000556.1:0-4706 GCF_010672505.1 Okeania sp. SIO2B9
TTGATTGATTTTATCCACAAAGTATCATATAAAATCTAGAGTTTTTTTGTTTGATTTTCTGTAAAGTGTAAGCATTTCCTGCGGAATGCTGTGCAAATAGCTATTAGCTGTATGCTCTCAGCAACAAGGATCTCTCCTTAAGGACAGTGTTGAAATTAATATAGACTTTAAGGGCAAGGGATATAACTTTTGTAGTAAGACAATTAATAAAGCTTTGATCGTAAACTAAAAGCAATAGCTGATAGCTAATAGCTGACTGCTGAATGCTTATTGTCAAGTAAAGATTGATTGTCTAAATAATCAAAAATAAATCCTAAACCAGCTAGCCAATTTTCCAGCCTCATAGAAATTGATAGGCAATTCTAAATTAAGTTAGAACTTTTTCAAGATTACTCAAAAAATCAAGGCTATTCAAAAAATTTTTCTAAAAGTTAACTCATCATTTAGGAATCATATTAGAAATTAGACATACATTTAATTTATGCACAAAAATTAAGTAAGATATTTAAAATCTTTGAACTACTACTCTATAATAGTAATAGTAAATATTATACTTTATATAAATTAGGGAAAATACATAAATTGTTAAAACCTTTGTAAAGGAATAAATTGTCATAGACAATATAACTAAAATATCATCAAAATTTTCAGCAGAAATACTGAAAAAAAACAAGAAATTAGTATTGCTGATTACTTTAATCAAACTAGAATATACGAAATCATTCTTATTTCTGAATTGTGGCCTACAAACCCCTCCATCACAAATATCGTCCTCAGACTTTTGCTGACTTAGTGGGTCAGGAAGCGATCGCCCAAACCCTCACAAATGCTATCCATACTGAACGAATAGCTCCAGCATATCTATTCACAGGACCGAGAGGTACAGGGAAAACTTCCAGCGCCAGAATTTTTGCCAAATCTCTCAACTGTCTCTCCCATGACCATCCTACCCCCAGTCCTTGTGGTACTTGTGATGTTTGTATAGGTATTACAAAAGGGTCAACTCTGGACGTAATAGAAATTGATGCAGCTAGCAATACTGGTGTGGACAACATTCGGGAATTGATTGAAAGATCCCAGTTTGCACCTGTTCAATGTCGTTATAAGGTATATGTGGTCGATGAAGTCCATATGTTATCTGTGTCAGCTTTTAATGCTCTACTCAAAACTTTAGAAGAGCCACCAAACCGAGTGGTCTTTATTCTGGCAACTACAGACCCTCAGAGAGTTTTACCGACTATTATCTCCCGTTGTCAAAGGTTTGACTTTCGCAGAATTCCTCTAGAAGCGATGGTTGGACACTTGCAAAAAATTGCTACGGAAGAAAAAATTGAAATTACCACTGAAGCTGTCCAAATGATAGCTCAAATTGCTCAAGGTGGACTGCGAGATGCAGAAAGTTTGTTAGACCAGTTGAGTTTATTGGCAGGTGAGATTACAGTTGAACGAGTATGGGACTTGGTAGGGGCAGTGCCAGAGCGAGATTTAATGTTACTTTTAGAAGCGATCGCCTCTGATAATTCTACGGAAGTTTTGGAATGTACTCGTCAAATAATGGATCGGGGTCGAGAACCGATTATTGTATTACAAAATTTAGCAGGATTTTACCGAGATTTATTAATAGCAAAAACTGCACCGACAAATGGAAATTTAGTGGCGTTGACAAAATCTACTTGGGAACAACTTTGTCAAGTTTCTCAAACATGGGATATTAGCACTATTTTAGCCGGTCAAAAGCATTTACAAACTTCTGAAGTACAAATTAAAAATACGACTCAACCTCGTTTATGGTTGGAGGTCACTTTGTTGGGATTATTGCCTGCTGCATTGGCAAGTTCGAGGGTAATAGTCGAACAGTTACCTCAAAGACAAACAAGTCAAAATATTTCGGTTCAAAGTACTTCTAAAAGTTCTAGTCAACCACAAGCAAAGCCTCCTATTTATTCACCTCCAAAACAGAAAATATCGGAGGTAAAAGAAATTCCGACTGCATCAAAAAATGAGGAAAATTTAGTTCCTTCGGAAGCTGTTAATGTTAATCCTAAAGAAGTTGATTTACAAGAAATTTGGCAAAGGGTACTTGCTGAAGTTAAATTAAGTACCCAACAGTTACTACTTCAACCTCAGCCTCAAGTTATATTATTAGGGTTTAACAATCAAGTAGCGCGTATTGGTGTTAGTTCTGATAAATGGCAGAAAATGGTAATGTCTAAAGTTGCTAATATTGAAGCTGGGTTTGAGAAGGTTTTTAAGACTGCGGTAAAAGTTAAAGTAGAAGTAACAAATACCAAGGGAAAAAATCAAAGTGTTAGTGAAAATATTTATCCCAATAATAGTAGAAGAGAAAGAAACATAACTAACCATGAAAAACATCAAGAAACCTCTAACTCTGATGATGAAGTTATAGAAGATGAACCAGAAACAATCCAAAAATCTAATACAATAAAATCGGACAGAGAAAACAGATCTATGCCAGATATTTCTTTGTTTCAACCACAGTTGGATAATGTAGCGAAACAGGAAAAATCTCCTGAAAAAGAAAGACAAACTGTAGCAGTTGCCACTCGCCGAATAGCTGATTTTTTTCAGGGAGAAATAGTAGATATAGAGTTAATTAAATCAGCAGATAAAACTGATTTATCTGCTGCATCAGAGTCTTCTCAGTTATCGGTTAACTCTCAGATTTTTGAGTCTGAAGATAGTAATATTGGCATAGATGAGCCAGAAAAAAATGAAGACCTTGAACTTGATGATGATATTATATTTTAACTAGCTGGTAGCTTATACCGTCTGGAAAAAATATTCGGTAGTGCAGAGCGCAAAGTGTGGGAAAAGCAATTAAGTCTTTCCACTTCCAAGGAGCAACTGCTAATCCTGCCCTTTGTGCTGCTGTACTATCCTTTCTACTATGAACCCAAATCCAATTGAAGTAGGGGATACAGCGTTTCGCCACGCTCCGCGAACGCCAAGCTTACTGTTACCTCCATTTGTTGCCAGAACTTGCCAAATTTATTCTGTTGGCAATACCATCGACTAGTCTGCTGTATGATAATTCCATTTGTGCCTTCCAATTACTGTGTCTGGTCTTTACCAATGATGTGTTCTACCAATGGGGGTAGAACTCCTTCATACCCTCCTCAATCATCAGTATGCCATTGTTTAGAGTTAATTTTCCCTTCTGTGTTGACGATCAATTCCTCAATGAACTGCTCAGTATGTTTACCAACTCTAGCACTCAGCATTACAGCGGTTTTCCTGCACGGTAGACCACAGTAGGGACGTTCCTTAAATCCCACATTCCGCACGACAAAATGTAGTATGTAAAAGTTAGAAAACTTGAGTAAGTATTGATATAGCAATGTGCGCTGGCATATTTACAAATTACAGGAGGTGTCCAATAGCTAAAAGTCTTATATGATTCCTACGGAATGCTTGCGCAAACAGATTTTTATTCCCCTCCTGGGAGGGGGAGGGGCGAGGGGTGGGTTGCCTGTTGCCTGTTGCCTTTTGCCTGCGCGCAGCGCTATAGTGCTCAAAAAGACTTGCTCACTGCTGCTGAGTATAAATTCAACTATAACTGTGCCAAAATATGAGGTTATATCATGTCCGGTTGAATACTTATAAATAAACGACGGAGGAGTCAGGAGGACCGAGTCAGGAGGGAAGAAAGAAGAAGCAAGAAGGAATAAGAAAAAAGAAAGATGTTTATGAAACTTTTGAGGGGCAATTTTTATGTTTGGAAGCTGTTCCTGCTACAACAAGTGCAAAGGAAGAAAGTAAAATAATTTCTGAGGTGGAAAATATTAGTGATGGAGCTGTTAAATTTAATCATCTTTTTAATCAATTAATTAACAAATGGCAACAAAAATTTGATGAAATAACTAAAAAACATCAAAAAGTAGTAGTTTGGGGTGCTGGTTCAAAAGGTGTAACTTTTTTAAATTTATTGAAAGAATATAATGATATTGAATATGTTGTAGACCTAAATTCTCGCAAACAAGGAATGTATATTGCTGGAGCTGGTCAAAAGATTGTTTCTCCAGAATTTTTAAAAGATTATCAACCAGAAATAATTATTATTATGAATCCTATATACGAGCAAGAAATTAGACAGCTTACTTATCATTTAGGTTTAAAGTCAGAATTTATTTTGGTTTAGATTAAAATTGGGCGTTGCATCATCATAGGATGATTTTAATATGTGTCAAAAAATTTGTTTTAATCTATCAACATTTTCAGATACGTGCAAATCTGATTATCATCCCGCAATTATGCAACGTCTCTTCTCCCCTCTCTCCTAGATAACCAAACGCCTTCTTCCTTCTGCTATATCTTCTAAATTTGCCATAATCTCACTGTTCCATCCTCACTCCCAGTCGCAATCAATTTACTGTCTGGACTAAAAGCAATATCATTCACAGTATCTGTATGTCCAGCCAATACCTTAATTTCTGTAGCTGATTTTGTATCCCATAATTTGACAATACCATCCCTATCTCCAGCAGCCAAAAATCGACTATCGGGACTTATTGCAACACTCTCTACTGAGTTGTCATATCCTTCTAAAATTGTAACTTCATCCTGAGATACCATATTCCATAAATGCACTTGCTCGCAACTGCTAAAGCTTAGAAACTGACCATCGTTACTGAACGCAACATTACTTATGCAATTAACGCGACTCTCCAAAATATTGATTTCTGTCA
>NZ_JAAHGK010000557.1:0-4705 GCF_010672505.1 Okeania sp. SIO2B9
CTATCCCCCCAACCCCCCTTCGTAAGGGGGGCTATGATGCCGAAACCCTTGTGGATGATAGAGATAAGCCAGATCCTACGCAGCGCGATCGCCAGACCAAATCTTCATCTTCTTCCAGTTCCCTCCTTTCAAAGGGGGGCAAGGGGGGATATCTAGGTTTAGATCCAAATACCGACTACCTCCCAATTTTAATTAGGATGCGAGACTTGGCAAGACATCCCGACAAAAGTATTCTCGAATATGCTCGTATATTTTCCGAGAAAACCATGGCAGTCAAAACTTTACCAACAGGATTTTTTGAACATTGGTTAGAGGATGGCAGAGCGTTAATATTGTTGGATGGTTTGGATGAAGTGGCAGAAGAAGGCAAACGTTATGATGTGGTCAGACGCATTGAGAATTTTTTAGGGCAGTTTGACAGAAATAGAGCAATTATTACATCTCGTCCTGCGGGTTATCGGCGCGACTTTTTCCGCACAGAGGAATTTCCCCACTATCAAATGCAGTCGTTTGATGACGAGAAGATTTCGGCATTTATCAATAATTGGTATGACAGTCGGTTTCTAGATAAGGGGGAGGCCGAAAGAAGGAAGGAAAGTTTACGAAAGGCGTTGGATGATAATGACCGAATTAAGTTGTTGGCCAGAAATCCCTTGTTATTGACAATTATTGCTTTGATTCATCGGTATCAGGCGGTTTTGCCCAAAAAACGGTTTGAGCTTTATGATGCTGCCGTGAAGACGCTGTTAACTTCCTGGGATGCTAATAAAGAAATTAGTAATCATAGGGTGTTTAAATATTTAGATTTAGACGATCTACGCAGGTTGATGGAATTGTTGGCTTTTTGGGTGCATACTCAGGGAAATGTTGGGGATAATGAGGGTGGCACGTTGATAGATAGGGATGAGTTGATAGAGCAGTTGAGTCGAGAGATTAAGAGGTTGAAGCAGGTGCAGTTATATCAGGCAAAGGAAGAGGCAGAAAGATTTGTGGAATTAATTCGGGAGCGCACGGGGTTGTTGAATGAGCAGGGGCAAGATTTTTATGGGTTTGTGCATAAGACTTTTCAAGAATATTTGTGTGCTGAGGAAATTGACTATCAAGCAGATAATGAGGGTGATTTTGAAATTGTTTTAGATAGTATTCGAGAACATTTGCATGACTCACATTGGCGGGAAGTTTTACTATTGCTAATAGCGCAACAGAAGCCGAAAAAGGCGGCAAAGGCGATGCGGGCAATTTTGAATCGTGGTAGTGAGCATGAGGAGTGGTTACATCGGGATTTATTGTTTACTGTTAGTTGTTTAGCAGAAGATCCCAAGGGGTTGCGAGGTGCCGATGCCGAGTTGGTGCATGAGATTTTGGAAAAGTTGGTTGAGTTGGAGGTGAGTAGTGAGGAGTTGCTCGGTTGGAAGGTGCGCCGCCAAGTTTATCAAATTTTTTGTAGTTTGTATGAAACTGATTTTGAAGCAGAAATTTTAGAGATGTTGAAAGAGCGGGCAGATTTAATTGACGAAGAAAGGTTGCTGAAATATCGATCGGATCTGGGGGAAAAGCAGGAGGTGATCGGGGAATTACTGGCACGGCTTCAGGATGAGAATTCTAAAGTGCGTCAGAATTCTACTTTAGTTTTAGGTGATTTGGGCGATAGTTCTCAGACTGTGACTAATGCTTTAGTAATGCGACTAGATGACAAAGATTTTAATGTTCGTCGGACAGCAGCTTTCTCTTTAAGCAAACTGGGAAATAGTTCTGAGAATGTGATCTTTGCCCTAGTTGCACGACTTGAGGATGAAGATTCTGATGTACGTTTAAGTAGTGCTGATGCTTTAGGAAAGTTAGGCAATAGTTCTGAAAAAGTAGTTGATGCTTTGCTAAGTCGTTTAAATGACAATTCTCCAGCCTGTTACAGAGCTGCCTGGGCATTAAGTCAATTATGTCAAAATTCAGATATATTAGTCGATAAATTACTGAAACTACTAGAAAATGAAGATAGTAGTTTCCATGCTGGCGTTGCTGATACTTTAGGGCAGTTAAGCGATCGCTCTGATAAAGTTACTAACGCTCTCCTAGTCTTGCTAGCAGAGCAAGATTCTAGTATCCGTGTTAGAGTTGCTCAAAGTTTATTCCGTTTAGGGAATCGCTCCTCAATAATTTTTAATACTTTAGAGACACTATTAGAAGATGACAATTTTATCGTGCGTAAAGTAGCTGCCCGTACTTTAGGTGATTTTTTGACTAGCTCAGGTACTGTAGTCACTAACCTGTTACCACTACTTAAAGATGATAATCCTTATGTGCGTTGGAATACTGCAATGGCCTTGAGTAAGTTAGCTAATAACTCAAATACCGTAGTCATTGATTTACTACTACTATTAGAAGATGAAAATTTTTATGTACGCAGGAATGTTGCCAAAGCCTTGGGCAAATTAGGCAAAAAATCCCCTAATATTCTCCCCACCATCATTCAATGGATTCAACAACATCAAAATTCAGAATATGTAGGCAGTGGTATTGATGCGTTATGGTATTTGGTTGTAGGTGAGAATAGTTAAGACTATGAGGCAGTTTGTCAAAATTCAATAGTTAGGCAGTGGGAGCATCCTACTCCCTTTGTCGCATTCTGCCATACTTCATCTCAATCAGGTACACTACTAGCTAGCAAGATAGATGCCCAGACTAAAGAGGATTAAACATTAATATTTGTACTTCATAATACTTGGTGCTTACAGCTCTAATATAAAACCACTGCTAAGTAAAGGTTTTAGCCTTTTTAGAATCGAAAAAAGTGTGCCAGTTTCAATTCACCTACCCTCAAAAAGTGAGAATTTTGGAGTGACTATAACAGAAAAATCTCCCGAACAATTATTCCTCCTACTTTCCCACGCTCCCCACACTCCCCACACTCCCCACTCCCTATTCCCGAATTAAAAATTTCAAGCTATACTATAAACGAAAAAACAATCTTAGGGTGAACGACAGTACCCATGCAGTTGCAACGTCAGTTTAGCGGACAAATTGTCACATTAGACACCCAAAACTTGATTGGTGGGGGTGGGGAAGGTCGTATCTATCCTGTGCTACAAGACCCATCCTTAGTGGCCAAAATTTACCACAAACCCACAGATGAAGATGCCGATAAACTAACAGTGATGTTCTCTCACCCACCAGACGCACCAATAGCAGCCGGACATTCAGCGATCGCATGGCCTGTAGACCTACTACACACCCTCAACAGTAAACAGCAAATCATCGGTTTTCTCATGCCTCGTGTTTTTAGAGCAGAACCGATACACATATTCTATAATCCTAGAAACCGTAGGGAACAAAAACCCCTCTTCAACTATCGTTATCTTCACCGCACAGCTCGTAATTTAGTCGCAGCAGTTAATGCTTTACACAAAAGTGGATATGCAGTCGGCGATATCAATGAGTCAAATATGCTGGTGACAGATACTGCTTTAGTAACCCTAGTTGATACAGACTCATTTCAAGTGCGCGACCCCTACACTCTAGAAGTTTATCGTTGCCCAGTGGGAAAACCAGAATTTACTCCCCCAGAATTACAAGGTCAGAGTTTCCGGGAAGTCGATCGCCTACCAGAACATGATTTATTTGGGGTGGCGGTGTTAATATTTCAGGTGTTGATGGAGGGAACTCACCCCTTTGCTGGAGTTTATCAAGGTAGAGGTGAACCACCAAGTCTTGAAGCTCGAATTCAAGCAGGTCATTTTCCCTACAGTAAAAAGCGAGTTCCCTATCGCCCAACCCCACTTGCGCCAGATTTTAAGATTTTGCATCCCACCATACAACAATTGTTTATTGATTGTTTTGAAAAAGGACATAAACATCCTACGGAGCGCCCAGATACTAAAATTTGGTTGCAAGTTCTACGAGAAGCAGAAGATAATTTGATAATTTGTCAAAAAAATCATCAACATTTATATGGTAATCATTTAAAATCTTGTCCGTGGTGCGATCGTACCAAAAAATTAAAAGGGCGCGACCCTTTTCCATCAAGGGAAGCAGTGCGAAATCAGAAACATCTGCAACCAGCTCAACCTAAGCAACGAAAATTATTGTCGTTGGGGCCGCCAAAAACTACTACTACTCCCCGAAAACCAGCACCGCCAAAACCTATTATTATAAACAGAAAAATGGGTCAATATCAACCTTTATTAACACCTATTCTGACTAAAACTAAACCGCCATCATTACCAATAATTCCTCTACCAGGTGGTGGAAATGGTATTGCTGGTATTGCTAAAGATGCTATGTGGGGTAGCCTTTGGGGAGTATTGTGTGCAGCAGCAGTAGCAGGTTTAATATTAGGAACAATAAAAGGTAGCCTTGCAGTTTTTGGTGGTACGATCGTGGGAATGTTGTGGGGGGGGTTTTTCGCATTAGCTTGGCAATATATTATTCCTTTGGGATCGTCTGGTAGCAGTTTAGGTTTAACTGGAGCATTTTGGGGAGGGTTTATTGCAGTTGCTATTAGTGGTAGTATATATGGAATTAGTAATCGTCTGGAGTTATTTGGGCAAGCAGTTTTATTTGGAGGATTTCTAGGTACTATTTGGGGTAGTTTTTGGAGTGCTTTTAAACCACCTTTAACATTGCCTGTGCCTGGACGAGTTTGGGGAAGACGTGGTTTATTTTTAGGTGCTATTTGGGGTGCTTTTTTAGGAACAGTTATTGGGGCAAT
>NZ_JAAHGK010000558.1:0-4700 GCF_010672505.1 Okeania sp. SIO2B9
CTTGTAGAAGCAATTAAATCTCCCTTGGGGCTAAATGCTACACCTATGACATAATTTTCATGTCCGGTGAGAGTATGTATCAAAGTGCCATCTGGTTTCCACAGTTTTACCGTGTTATCCCAACTTGTAGAAGCAATTAAATCTCCCTTGGGGCTAAATGCTACACCTATGACATAATTTTCATGTCCGGTGAGAGTATGTATCAAAGTGCCATCTGGTTTCCACAGTTTTACCGTGTTATCCCAACTTGCAGAAGCAATTAAATCTCCCTTGGGGCTAAATGCTACACCTATGACATAATTTTCATGTCCTTCTAAGCTATTGATTTCTTTATATCCTTCCCAGTTAACAGTTTGTTGCAGAATATCGGTGGTTTGTATGTTTTCTGTGCTGCCATTTGCTTGTTGCTCTAGTTTCAGCGCTGCTAACTGGAGATCTAAAGTTCTCTCTCCTGAAATTATGCGAGTTTTTAACTCTCTCATCTCAGCTTTGCGTTCGCTGCGGACAGCTTGCCGTCGTTGCATTTCTGACCACACAGCAAGTAGAGAAATTATCACAGAAAATGTAACCAACCCTGCAAATATCCGTTGACGTTGCCGTTGTTTTCTTTTTTGTTCCTGCTCTTGCAGTTGCTGACTTAACTGAATAAATTCTACTTCGTCTGGGGAAAGTTCCTCCTGACGTTGTGTCAGTTGTTCCTGTGCTTGAGCGAGTGCCACTCCCCGCAATAAAGCTCCTTGGTCTCGGTTATTCTCTTGCCAATAACTCATTGTCGCCCGCAGACGTTCCTGCCATGTTCTAAACTCCCTGCTAGCATTTATCCAATCCCGCAAAGTTCCCCACTCTCGAATTAAGGCTTCATGCACTACCTCCACCGTATTTTCCTGTTCATTCCTCCCCGTTACCACCAACCTCGCTTGATACCCCGCCAAATAACTGACTAAATTCCAATTATCTTCTCCCACTTCCCCACGGGTAGCAACACGCCTCGTATCTTCTGTACCTTCCCCCGGACGTACTAATTGTACAAATATTCGCTCTGCCTGTTTTTTCTCTGTCTCTTTTAATTGTTGAAAAATTTGTTCTGCATGATTAGCGATCGCTTTTTTTACCCCTCCTATTTCCTCATAAGCATGATGAGTTAATACTCGGTTTTCCTGTTTTGACCACAACCGAGTCAAAGCAAATTCTAATAATGGTAAATTTCCGGGTTCTTCTCCCACATCATCCAAAATTATTTCTGTTAATTTTGCCTCTAATTGTACCTCTGATTTTTGAGAAGGTAATTCAATTGCTTGTTGTAATTATTCCCGTTTCATCGAACTAAGTAACTGTGGCGTATATTCCTGCAAAGCATCTCGAAACGGACGATAAGAAAGCACATATCCATAAAAATCCGCCCGTAATGTTAAAACCAGTTTAACATTTTCTTCTCTAATAGCTGTTAACAATGCTTCAGCAAAACGTTCCTGTTTTTCTTTCTCCCGACAAAGGGTATATAATTCTTCAAATTGGTCAACAATTAACAATAATTGTTGACCTGGATTACGTTCTAAAATGCGATTAACTACCTGTGAAAAAGTGATTTTACCTTCCTGCATATCACTTGCTAATCCCGTCGCCTCCCGCAATTTTTGCGTTTCACCCGCTTCCGGTTCCAATTGTCCAACCAACACAAAAGCCAAAGATAAAAACGGTTCTTTTCCCGGAAGAAATGATTCAATCAACCATTTTTTTTCTGTTCTCAATTGAGGAACTAATCCCGCATATACCAAAGAAGATTTACCACTACCACTAGGTCCAACTACAGCAATTAAAGGTTGTTTATGAGTTACTTCAACTAACTTATTCACAAACTTTTCTTGCCCAAAAAAGAAGTCGGCATCTTCCTCTTTAAATGCCGATAAACCTTGATAAGGATTAGGGGGAATTATATGATCATCAGTAATTAAATTCTCATCATTTATAGAAGTATCAGTTAAATCTTTTTTCTTTAAAATTGGAGTTTGATGTTCTAGGTAACTCATCATTTGTGAGCAACCTAATTCATAAGCTTCCTCCACCTCATAATCAGCAGCAAGAGCATCATAAAAAGCCACAGCAAAAGCCACCGCAGCATTATCTCCTACAGCCTTATTCATGCCAATAACATAATTAACATATTGACTAATTGCCTCCGCTTGTACTTCCGAATAACAGGCATTTAAAAGTACACATTCGACATTTTTTTTCGCAAACAATTTAAACATACTAGCCAGAGCATTTGTCTGAACCAGCACCATTTTTCCCATTTCATCTTCCAAAACAATACCATCTTGTCCCGTACCATGTCCGCAAAAGTGGATTATATGAGGTCGATAATCTAAAATAGCTCGATAAAAGTCACGGGCACGGACAGCCAATTTTTGTTGTAATTGAAATTGGTCTCGTTTATTAGCTCGGCGTAACCCTTCGTCTATTTCTCGTATTTCTTGGTCTAATCTTAGGGGGGCAGTATTTTTAGGATTAGCTGCTAGGATAAGGATGGTTTTGGCATTTGGGTTATTGGTCATTTTAGTTGTCAGTTATACAAAATTCAAAAAAAGTTTGTGCGTCTATGTATTAATTTCTCTTAGTATTGATATTGATTTTTAATATTTTAGATGTAAGTTATATTCTCTACCAATCCCACTAACAGAATAAATAGTGAACTTTTTCTGTGACAATTTTTATCCAAAATTAAAAATGCTGATATTGAATTGATTTATTGACCTAAAAAATTATTCGACTAAGTTTTCAATTGAATCAATATCACTAGGCAATTCTTGAGTCAAAACTTCAGCACCATTTGGAGTTACTAAAACATCATCCTCAATTCTAATACCTCGAACATCATCAAATTTTTCTAGCTTTTCCCAATTCACAATATCTTGATATTTTTGACGCATTTCTTTGTCATTTAAAATGCCTGGTACTTGATAAAAACCAGGTTCAATTGTGACTAACATTCCGGGAATTAATGGACGATTTAATCGTAGAAAACCTAAACCAAAACGACTACTACGCTCCCGACCTATTTCATATCCAGCTAAATCTCCTAAATCTTCCATATCGTGAACATCTAAACCTAATAAATGACCGATTCCATGAGGAAAAAATAAGGCATGAGCATCCATTTCTACTAAGTCTTCTGCTTCACCTTTTAAAATTCCTAAATTTACTAATCCTTCCGCAATAACTTGAGCTGCTAATAGATGAATATCTAAATATTCAATACCAGGTTTTATTTGAGCAATGCAAGTATCATGAGCAGCTAAAACTACATCATAAATATCTCGTTGGGTGGGAGAAAATTTACCAGAAACAGGCCAAGTTCGAGTCACATCACTCGCCCAACCTAAATTTGTTTCTGCTCCCACATCTGCTAATAGTAAATCTCCTGTTTGTAGGGGGTGATGATATTGTTCATTGTGCAAAACTTCTCCATGTACAGTCACAATACTGGAGTAAGCACAAGTCATATTATGGGAGATAATAATACTCTCCATTGCGGCTCGGATATTAGACTCGAATTTAGAATTTTTGGTGGCTGCCATTCCAGCTTTATGAGCTTCTACAGTTACTGCTACTGCTTGTTTTATTTCTGTTAAAGCTGTGGCATCATGGCTAAGTCTTAAAGAGATAATCGCTTTTGTTAACTCTAAGTCAATTTCTTTGGGGTTATTAGGTGCAGAAATATCTCTATTCAGAGTTTTAAATTGTGTGGTTTGAGTAGGATAATTTTGCACATAAATAGTCGCAGCATTTGTGGCGCGAGATTTCAATTCTTGCATAGGAAAAGCAGCATCAGCACCAATAATTTCAGCTAGGTGATCGCGTCTAGGCATTTCTCCATGCCAAAGTAGACTACTCGGTGGTGCATTATCCATAAATAGTTCTAATTTTTCTCCATCTAAATGTATAGCAGCATCTTCAATAGGTAGTCCAGCAAAATAGAGAAAATGACTGCTAGGACGGAAGGGAAAAGTATTAGCTGGAAAGTTGCGGGGACTACGACTTCCTGACCAAAGTATGACGGGAAAATTGATTAATTTTGCTAATTTTTGTCGTCGGTTACGAAGTGTTGTTGCTAGAGAAGTATGTAAGTTAGGAATATGCATGAGAGTTATTTATATAAAGTCAGGAATAAGGAAGAAGAAAGAAGGAAGCAATGATATAAATAAATAGTTTCTAATTTCCTTTTTGCAGTATTATTTTTGATGATTGGTATCACAAATGATAGATAATTTGAAAAAATATCTATCATTTGTTATTGTAGCAGCTTAAAAAGGAAGAAGGAAGAATAAATCATAAGAAAGAAGGAAGAAGGAAGAAATAAGAAGGATATAAATCAAAATTTTCTAGTTTCCTTTTTGCCCTATGATTTTTGATAATTGGTATCACAAATGAAAGATAATTTGAAAAAATACCTATTTTACTATTGTACCAGCTAAAAAAGGAAGAAGGAAGAATAAATTAAGAGAAAGTCAACAATGATATAAATAGGACTTACACATGAACGCTATTGGTAGGGTGTGTTAGCGCTAGCGTAAGGCACCAATAACCCTTGTGTAGTGTATTTGCGTAAGTCCTGATAAATAAATAGTTTCTAGGATGAGAGAGAAATCAATTCTCAGCAAAATTTTCTAGTTTCCTTTTTGCCCTATGATTTTTGATAATTG
>NZ_JAAHGK010000559.1:0-4700 GCF_010672505.1 Okeania sp. SIO2B9
TGTTTGTTGAAACCTAAAAGTATATTATAACAGTCTCAGGAAAGGTTAAGACCTATCAAAATATTAAAACTCAGACAAAATCAGATTTTTTATTCTTCCTTCTGCTATATAACTTCAGAGACAATTCATTAACTAAATATTTAAGATAATTACAAACAAAAAATACATCTCTTCTGTATAAAATATTTTCTATAGCAATCCTAAATAATTCGCGATAATTGTTATTGCTTTGGTTTTTCTCATTCCCTGTTCCCTATTCCCTATTTCCTAAAATCTACAATATCTCACAACTCAAATAAGATTGCTATATTTTGATATAACAGTCATTTTTTGTAGTGCTAATTACAAATAATATCCAGTAGAAATTTCACCTATTGACAGGACAGGAATCTACTATTGTTATTCTTTGATATCTATAGCAAGCTAGAATATATGATAGAAATAATTCTAAAATTTAAGAAATAAAATTATGACAAACCCACAAAACCAAATTACCCAAACTTATGCTCAAGACGATGCCCAACAAATTCTGCAAATTGCCCTAGCACGTCGCTCTGAAGGAGGCGAACTAACAAGAGCACAAGTATTAGAAATTGCTCATGAGATGGGTATTTCCACAGAAGACTTAGCAGCAGCAGAACAAGAATGGCTTTCCCACCGGAGTGAGTTTCAGGAAAAACAACTTTTTAATCAAGTTCGTAGAGACAAATTAAAGCAAAGTTTGATTAAATATGGCATTGTAAATTCATTTTTATTGTTGCTGAATTTAGTAATTGCTCATACTCTTTCCTGGTCTTTACCAATTTTATTATTGTGGGGATTATGGTTAGCTTTAGATGCCTGGAAAACTTTCCAAATTGAAGGAGAAGAATATGAAAAAGCTTTTCAAAGATGGCGGTTGAAAAAACAATTAGGTCAATCTTTTGGCTCTTTAGCAAATAAAATTTTAAAAAATTTACAGTCTTGAAAAGGAATCGATAAACTTGCTAAATAGACATCTTCAGAAAAGAGGGAATAGGGAATAGGGAATAGGGAATAGGGAATAGGGAGAAATAACTGATATTTATGTACGATAATTGATTTGATTTTTTATTATTGGAGATGTCTAATTATATATAGGAAAGATCAGGTTTGTTTGATTAATTAAAACCATGAAAAATTACCCCTAATTCCTTACCTAACAAATAAGCGATCGCTCACTTAAATTATTTAAAAAATCAACGCCTATTATTAGTGTTCAAACGTTTTATTGAAATCAATAAAATACACTATGAAATTTATTAACCCCAAAATTGATTACGCCTTTAAAATAATCTTCGGAGCTGACCAAATTAATGAACAAGAACACTTAAGCGTTAGCATAAAAGTCAAACAACGCAAGATTTTTTCTTCTTCCTTCTTCCTTCAAAATAAACAGAAACGATCGCCCACCTCAGTAACTAAGAGAGCGATCGCGTCAAATTTATTACTAATTTTTTGACAAAAAACCCAATATCAAACTGATGATTTACGCATCCAAAATAGAAACAGTAACTTCACCAGAATTATCATCTTCATAAACATCAAGAAATAAAGCACTAACTGTAATTGGTTCTTTGACTTCCAATGTAATCGTATCATCATATCCATTTAAAGAAGACCATGTAGCTGAAGTTTCAACATTTGTCTTCAAGTTAACAAATTTGCCACCATATATCCAAAGTAATACAAATGGTTCAGCACCCATACCACTACCATAGCTAAATGAGCCACTCTTAATGCGCAAAACATACATACCAGGATCTAAACTTGCAGATGCAGCCTCTTTCTGCAGGTTTTCCATCCATGTTTTGTCTACTAATAAACAATTCTTCTTACTATCAACAGTGAGATTTTTCATGTTACTATCTTCTTTTTAGTTAGATTAGGTGTTAGTTTTTGGCCTGTTTAAAACAGATTCAATTGGGCTTACCTGCCAATATTATTATTGGAGTAAGCGTCAATCATACTATCACAATACAGTTCATAGAAAAATAATAAATTTAATTAGTTATGCCATTTTTAAAAAAGAATGTTACGAATAATAAGTCTGATTAAAAGACACCTACAGTAGATATTACTTTGACATAAAAGAGAATGTCCTAGCTCAAAACTGGTATTGAAGCCATTTATCCTGACTCAGTCCTCCTGACCAACAAATAAGGTCTCAAGGCTCCCCTTTTAAGGGGATGAAAAAGCGGTCGAGAGATGGCGAGGTTTCCTCGCCATATCTAATCGACCAAGAGAAAATCAAGTTCAATATTTCAAGCCTCTGACTTTAACTAGAGGTACTGATAACTGATAACTGTTAACGCAGTTCCTCCGATAGGAGGCTAACTGATAACTGAAATGACTCCTGACTCCTAATAAATAGCCTAGTCATTTGTAGCAAACATTTATCAAATTGGTATTAGACATTTATTTACTAAACTATTTTAAAGATAGACTTTTGCCCAAAATTTAGCCCTTCATCTTTTACATATTACTCCCAATTAGTTAGATAAGCAATGATAATAGCTTCTATAAAAATAAATGATTAAAGCATTCTAATTGAATGAAATTTCATAGAAAAAAATTAGACTAAAAGGGTGCATCTCATATTTGCAAAAATACTTTTTTCCTATATATTCCCTGTTGCCTCACAGGAGTGCGCATTCCGCAAGCGAGCTGACATCGTCGCGGGGTCGCACCGCTGTTGCCTTCCGGAGCTGTTGCCTAAAAGCGATAATTTTTTGGCTTTATTCACGCATTGAGATGCACCCGACTAAAATCTTTCAATTTGTCGTGCTTCATCTGACAGCTTTGCTTCTTTTTGACCGATAATTCTTGCCCTACCATTTAACAAACCAATAGGAGTATCAAATAACTCTACCAATTCTGCTTTACCTGATATTATTTTCATCGTTGTTAGAGGCAACTCTTTTAATAACCATCTACTCAAACGATAAACATATTCCTTTGTTTTAAACTCTCGCATTAAATCAACACCATGGAGTTCATGCAAATATTTATTTGACTTTCCATACCTGCGCCATTGACTTTGTAAATCTTTCCAAGTTGAACGATGACGATGTTTAACTACTGCATTTTCTACAAACTTAAACTGATAAGATGTTTCTCGTAAAATACGCCAACAAATATCAGCATCTCCACCCGTTGTTAAATAAGGACGAAATAATCCTACCTCTACAAAAGCTTGCTTTCTAATAGCTAAATTAGCAGTTTGACCATAAGGACAAAATGAATTAGCTAAAGTATGTTTTTGAGAAAGAGTCTCTTGTTTATCAGCATATTTTTCTAATAAACTATCCCCAGGTAAAGCAAGTATTTCTCCCACTACAATACCAATATTAGAGTCAGAAAATGGCTGAATTAAATTTTCCAACCATTGAGGTTGAGGACGACAGTCACCATCAGTAAAAGCAAATATCTCGCTACTAGCAGCACGAATACCAGCATTACGAGCAGCATAAGAACTTTGAATTTGATTTTCAGTGACTAGACAAATTGTAATTTGATTTGACCGTGCTGCTGCTTCAATTAGTGATTTACTCTGATCGCCACTATTATTATCCACAAGTAAATACTCTACTTGGTCAGCAGGATAGGTTTGCGACCGCAGACATTCTATCAAATCTGGCAAATCTTTCTCACCATTATAAATTGGTACTATTACCGAAACTTTTGTCATTATCAGCTTTTCAATTAATAATTTATATAATGTCCGGATAATTAGACATCTCCTCCAAAAGAGGCAACAGGCAACAGGCAACAGGCAACAGGGAAAAATAATTGATAATTTATGGATAAGAATTGATTTTATTTTTGATTTTTATCAAATGTCTATTAGCGATCAAAAAACTTTCTCCTTTTCTCAGTCTTCTTTCTTCCCTCCTGACTCATGACTCCTGACTTCTGACTCCTCTAACTGAGTACTTAATTTCTACAATAAGCACAAGCTAGCCAAAATTGCACTAACTAAATAAAAACATCCCACAACTTGAGTTTCCGACCAACCAGATAATTCTAAATGATGATGAAAAGGAGCCATTTTAAATAAGCGCTTCCCTACTCCATTAGGTCTTTTTGTTGCCTTGTAATAACCCACTTGAGCAATAACCGAAAGAGTCTCTATTAAAAAAATCACACTAAGAATTAATAATATCCATAGAGTATTAGTTAGTAGAGCAACTGCAGCTAAACCTCCACCCAAAGCTAACGACCCCGTATCACCCATAAACACCTTAGCAGGATTGCGGTTATGAACAACAAAACCGAGACAACTACCACTCATGCAAGCACAAAAAATCATTAACTCCGGAGCAGTAGGAGCTAAATAAGCAGCTAACCCTAAAAATGCAACTGCTCCCAAACCTCCCATCAAACCATCAACACCATCAGTAAGATTGGTAGCATTACTTTCTGCAACTAAAACAAAACCTGCCAGAGGCCAAAATAGTAATCCTAAAGATAATTGTAAACCAAATGGTAAAGCAATATTAGTAACTGTACTAGGTTGACTCCATGCTAGCCATCCACAAAATAGCATTGCAAAACCCACCTGCAAAGCCAATTTCATTTTCGGAGATATTCCCTTATTAGACTTACGTTGCAAAATTCTCCAATCATCCAACCAACCAATAAAACCATAAGCTAGAGTCATGGCAGTATCGGCAATGACA
>NZ_JAAHGK010000056.1:0-12461 GCF_010672505.1 Okeania sp. SIO2B9
TGTGATAAATAAATAACTACGGAGTCCTCAGGAGTCAGTCCTCAGGAGTCAGGAGGGAAGAAAGAAGAAGGAAGAAGAAGAACTGGAGTTGAAGGAGAGAGTTTTCTGATCACTAATTATCCGGACATGATATTAGTTATTTGGTGGTGATGCATAGTAATGGTAAAGGAAGCACCGGGAGTGTGGGAGAAATTAAAAAATATATATCCTCACCATTACCATGCAGGACTACCAGCTATTTTTGCTAATCACCTACCTAGAGGAGGTAATTATAGCGGTTTTCATTAATATAGAATACAGCTGTCAGGTCTGTAACTTATTAAAATTAAAACATACTTATATTTTGTCTGTAGTCTACCTTTGTGAAAACCGCTATAATATTGCTTGATTATTCTGCTTCATCATCATCATAAACCAAAGGTCTAGTTAAACACAATGGACGTAATTTTTACTTGAAAGTAGATATTTCCTAAGTTTTTACACAAACGATACCATATGATATCAATTTGTCTATACTAGCTTATAGCCCTGTGCGCAGGCAACAGCTCATCTGGCAACAGCTCATCTGGGGGAATAAATTGCCGTTTGCGCAGCATTCCGAAGGAATAATATAAGATTTTTAGCTATTTGGCCACTCCTGCAATTTGTAAATATACCAGCGCTCATTGCTATATATCATGTTCCCCCTCCGGGGGAGCTACGAATTGCGGATAATCAGTTATAAAAAAACTTCTGGCCTTGAAGCTTTCTTTCCCTTCTGCCTTCCCCTCCTGGGAGGGGGAGGGGCGAGGGGTGGGTTGCCTTCTGCCTTCCTTCCTCCAAAGTGTAAGTATTCAACCAAACATGATATTACCCTCTGAGCAAGAAATCATCTTTACTAATAGATGCAATATTAGTTAGATTAGCAAATTCACCCCCACTGCCAAATTCTGCTTCTGTACCGTTAGCATTGTAGAACAATTTGCCGTTGTTGCTGTTATAAACAATGAATGCTTCTGAAATTTCTGCATCAGCATCACTGGTAACTATATCAAATTCAGCATTCACACTAAAACCTGTTCCTGAGTCACTGGTAATAGCTGTAAATGTACTTTTGTCTAGGAGAATAATATCTTGTCCTGGAACAAAGTCAGTAATGTCATCTATTCCAATATCGTCTGAGTCAAATTCATCATTTGTATTGAAAATAAAATGGTCAATACTTGCTCCACCAATGAGAGTGTCATTACCCGCACCACCATTAAAGCGATCGCGTCCTTGACCACCAACGAGAGAGTCGTCACCATTACCACCAAAGAGGTGATCGCTACCGAGACGACCTTGTAGGGTATCGTTGCCCTCTTTTCCATAGAGGAAGTCATTACCTCGACTACCAATAATTTGGTCATCACCACCACGACCATTTATGGTGTCATTACCTGCTAGACCTGTAATAGTATCGTTTTCATTTGTACCATTGAGAATATCACTTTTAGGAGTACCAGTAATTTGTGGTGAGTTTTGCAATTCTACTGCACCAATATCAACCCCCTCGCCTACAAAACGTGGTTCACCTCGTTGATCGGTGGTAAGTGAGTTGGGATTACTACCTGCATCAATGGCAGGACTATTGGGTAAAGGTAAGGTTAAGGTTTGGCCACCGTTGTCAACTAGGTTTCCAAGTAGAGGGTCAGTGACACCTGTTTGGTCATTGTCACCGTTGAAGATATTGATAGCATTACCTATACCAATAAGATTATTGCCACCACTGATAATAGTATTATTAGTTCCTATAGAATCAAAATCAGTGCTGAAATTACCAGAGACAATGGTAGAAGTTACAATAGTAGTGGGGTTAAATCCTAATTCATCAAGAGCTTTAGTGAGAATGCCACTTCCTTGATTTTGTTGACCCCCATTAGCAGTAATTGTACTATTACTGATGCTAGTCGTGCCAGCATTGTAGATACCACCACCATAGTTAGATATGCCTTCGGTAAAAGTGCTGTTGATAACATTAGTTGTACCTGTGTTATAGATACCACCACCACTATTAGCTGAATTGGTACTAAAAGTGCTATTACTGACATTTGTTGTGCCTGAGTTTCTGATGCCACCACCTGCTAAAAATGTAACATTGCCACTAAGAGTGCTGTTGTTGATAGTAGCTGTACCTAAGTTATTGATTCCACCACCGTTATAAGCAGAATTTTCACTAATATTACTGTTGGTAAGACTAGCTGTACCTAAGTTGTCGATACCACCTCCATCATTTAGATATGCTGAGTTGCCACTAATATTGCTATTGCTAATATTTGCTGTACCTGAGTTTCGGAACCCACCACCACTATTTGCTGAGTTGCCACTAATAGTGCTATTAGTTATATTTGCTGTACCTAAGTTGTCGATACCACCACCATTACCATCCACAGAATTATCACTAATCGTACTATTAGTGATAGTAACTGTGGATGCTAGGTTAAAGATACCACCACCATTAGTTCCCGAATTACCAGTGATCGTACTGTTACTGATATTGAGTGTAGCAAAAGAGTTATCAATACCACCACCATTACCATCCACAGAATTACCAGTGATCGTACTGTTGCTGATATTGAGCGTACCAAAAAAATTGTTGATACCACCACCAAGTATATCTGCTGAATTACCACTAATAGTGCTATTGCTAATATTAACTGTACCGGAGTAGTTATTGAGAGCACCTCCTCCTGGAGAATCATTGGCAAAACCACCAGTAATTTCTACATTTTCCAACTGTAGGGCAGCATCTGACAAAACATGAAACACCCGATCGCCTAATCCTTCTATACCCCCCGCATCAATAACAGCTTTTTCATCTCCCTGTGAAATAACTGTTATTTCTCCACCACCAGCAACAATATCTAAATCTCCTGTGGCAGCAGCATCTTCGTCACTTCCTGAGATAGTTAGATTATATCTTTCTCCCGCAGTCAGTTGAATTGTGTCATCTTCCGGGGTACTATTAGCTTCAATAATTGCTTCCCGCAGAGAAGTCACACCATCACTATCATCTACTACATCATCAGTAGTATCTACCACAATATTTGCCAACACCCCTGCATAACTCGCCCTCACTTCTGGGGTAAATGCCAATGCTGACTTGAGTTGACCAAATATTAGTTCTAAATTCCAGTTACCACCTCTGTTAACATTTCCAGTCAGTGTTTCGGAAGCAGCAATATTTGCTCCTGTGAGTTGATGTAGTTGTCTGATAAATTCTTTACCTTCTTTACCACTTGCCACCTGACAACCATAAATCAATATTTCTCCATCACCAGACAAACACTTACCCCACTGCTGGATACTCTCAGCATATTGATGAATATTGTCTAAATTCAGGAGACTATTTCCCAAGTACAAACTACCTTTTGCACCATGAGAAATAATATGAATTGTCTCTACCTGATGGTATTTACCTAAGTTTTCGGCTATTTGGTTTATACCATTTCCATTGGGTTGTAGGATAAATACTCTTGTATCAAGGTCAATCTCTGAAATTAAATGACGGTAATTTTCTACCTTAGAGTCGATGAATAAAAGTTTAGTTAAATTCATAATTGTGGAGGATTTTAAAGGAGTATTAATTAATTCAATCAATAACAGATTGTCCATTGCCATCTACTTTTTCTTTATTAAAAGTTTAGATTTTTCTAGCTCAAAAATTCTCTATTTTATTAACCTGATGTTAACTATAAGCACATTTGCTCAACACCAAAAAATTAATTATTCAAATGCGCCATATTTGGTGTAAAAGTGAAAACAGAAACAGTCAAACGATGAATTATGAAAATATTAATGGCCATGATGCAATGAGAGTTGATATCAACTTAAGCATTAATTGACAAAAAAATCAGAGATTATAGCAGAAGGAAGAAGGAAGAAGGCGATTAGTTATTTAGGAAAGAGGGAAGAATCTTGCGTTGTCTGAGTTTTAAATTTTTGATATGTCCGCGGCCTTTCCTTCGACTGCTATATCAGACTTAGGCAGGAATTCCTCTAATGTAGAAAGTTGTTAAATTACGATAAACTATGAACATACAGACAGTTGCAACACAACCTTTTAGTGACCAAAAACCAGGCACTTCAGGACTCCGCAAAAAAGTGCCAACCTTTAAACAACCCCGCTATCTAGAAAACTTTATTCAGTCTATCTTTGATAGTCTAGAAAACATTCAAGGTCAAACATTTGTGCTTGGTGGTGATGGTCGCTATTACAACCGTCAGGCGATCCAAATAATTTTGAAAATGGCTGCTGCTAATGGGGTGGGTCGAATGTTAGTGGGTCAGGGTGGTATTCTTTCTACTCCTGCTGCTTCCTGTATTATTCGTAAAAATCAAGCCTTTGGTGGTATAATCCTTTCTGCTAGTCATAACCCAGGTGGACCTGAAGAGGACTTTGGTGTTAAGTACAATATTAGTAATGGTGGTCCTGCACCGGAAAAAGTGACAAGTGCCATTTATGAACGCAGTAAAGTTATAGATAGCTACAAAATAATGGAAGCTGCGGATATTAATTTAGACCAATTGAGCAGTCATCAGTTAGGGGAAATGACTGTAGAAGTTATTGACTCTGTGGCAGACTATGCTGAGTTGATGGAATCATTGTTTGATTTTGGCAAAATATCAGAACTACTCAAGTCTGGTAAGTTTCGGATGTGTATGGACTCATTACACGCTGTGACTGGAGGTTATGCTAAAGATATTTTTGAGCAACGGTTAGGTGCTCCCGCAGGTACGGTGCAAAATGGTATACCTCTAGAAGATTTTGGTGGAGGACATCCAGACCCGAATTTGGTATATGCTCACGACTTGGTAGAGGTCATGTTCGGAGATAATGCTCCTGACTTTGGTGCTGCTTCTGATGGGGATGGCGATCGCAATATGATTTTAGGTAAAAATTTCTTTGTGACTCCTAGCGATAGTTTGGCAGTATTGGCGGCTAATGCTAAATTGGTTCCTGGATATAGTTCTGGTTTGGCTGGTATTGCCCGTTCAATGCCAACTTCAGCAGCACCAGATCGAGTTGCAGAGAAAATGGGTATTAACTGTTATGAAACTCCAACTGGTTGGAAGTTTTTTGGTAATTTGTTAGATGCGGACAAAGCTACTCTTTGTGGTGAGGAGAGTTTTGGTACAGGGTCTAATCATGTGCGGGAAAAAGACGGACTTTGGGCAGTTTTGTTCTGGTTGAATATTTTAGCAGCACGGCAAGAGTCTGTAGAAGATATTGTGAAGGAACACTGGAAAATTTACGGTCGCAATTATTATTCTCGCCATGACTATGAAGGGGTAGAAACAGATAAAGCTAATACTTTGATGGGAAATTTGCGTTCCCTATTATCTTCTCTTCCAGGAAAGAAATATGGTCAATATGAGGTGAAATATGCTGATGATTTTAGCTATACTGACCCAGTAGATGGTAGTGTAAGTGCAAAGCAGGGTATTCGTATTGGTTTCACTGATGGTTCTCGCATTGTGTTCCGACTTTCAGGTACAGGTACTCAAGGTGCAACTCTGCGGTTATATGTGGAAAGTTATGAACCAGATGCTAGCAAACATGATGAAGATACTCAAGCAGCATTATCTGCTTTGATTGGTATAGCAGACGAAATTGCTCAAATTAAAAATCTTACAGGTAGGGAAAAACCCACTGTAATTACCTAATTTTTTAGGTAGGAGGCAAGAGGTTGATTTAATTAGGATTTACGCACCTGCAACGTATTTTTGTCCGAAGCGACCGACAGGGTTTGCGCAGCAGTCCGGAACGAAAAGCAATCTCTAGTCCTAGTTTTTCGTACCTCATGCGTAAGTCCTGTTTTTGTTAGTTTTCAAGATAATTTACATACGGAGATACATAGTTATGTTAGAACCAGCAAAAACTGTAGAGTTATTTCACAAACATCTAGATCAAAAAACTTTTGCACCAGGAGATGTAATTTTTGAAGATGGGCAAAAAGCTGATGTAATGTATGGAATTATTGAAGGAGTAGTCGAATTATTTGTTAATGGTCAAGTTGTGGAAACGATTAAAAAAGGTGATGTTTTTGGTGAAGGAGCGCTAGTTCACGAAGAACATATTCGAGCTTCTACTGCTATTGCTAAAACAGAATGTAAATTAGCTTATCTTGACCAAGAACGCTTTTTATTTGTAGTTCAAGAAACACCTTTATTTGCCCTGTCTGTAATTCGGAGTTATTCCGATCGTCTTCGTCGCTTTAAGCATTCTATCTAGTTATTAATATCATGTTCGGTTGAATAGACATCTCCAGAAAAGAGGGAACAGGGAACAGGGAACAGGGAACAGGGAACCCACCCCTCGCCCCTCCCCCTCCCAGGAGGGGAATAATTGATAATTTATCATTTTTTTTGTGGGTTTAATACCCCACCGTCAACGGGGGTGTTCACGCATTACTTGGGGGAGCGTAGACGCGGAGCGGCAGGTCGTTGACTATCCCCATGTAATTTTCCTCCTGTCTCCTGTCTCCTGTCTCCTGTCTCCTTCTTCAAGGATAAGAATTGATTTTATTTTTGATTTTTACCAGATATCTAATACTTATAAATAACTGTTGTGAGGAGTCAGGAGTCAGGAGTCAACCCACCCCTCGCCCCTCCCCCTCCCAGGAGGGGAAGAAAAGAGGAATACACAGGAAATATTGGAGATGGGGTATTGATAATTTCAGTATTTCTTTGGTACTGTCGGTACTATCAGTCCTTAAGTTTTATTATAACTGATTATCCGCAATTCGTAGCTCCCCCGGAGGGGGAACATAACATCAGCTATTTATTATCAACTTGATAAGTGTAAAAAAAAATTGGTGACGAGCTTTTTCAGTTTAACTATATGCTCTTAATACCATTTTCAAAAAATACTGTTACAGTGCTTTATTCTGTTGTTAGAGGTCTTGAGATTGGGTGCATCTCATATTTGCAAAAATACTTTTTTCCTATATATTCCCTGTTGCCTGTTGCCAGATGAGCTGTTGCCTAAAAATGATAAATTGTTGGCTTTATTCAAAATTGAGATGCACACTTAAGATTAATACTGTAGCGACCTTTTTTGAATTTGGTATAACAATAATATATTTGACAAATTGATAGTGTATGTTAAGGCACAGAAATCCAGAAGTTAATTTGGTAAGTTATCCATAAAGTCAAACACAAAACTAACGTGCCGATAATTTCATCCATTCCATAATGAATTAAAAATTTGTTCTGATATAATACTGAGGTTGTAATTAACTAAAAATACTCCTAATGAGCAAGAAAAAACCACAATAAATTGGTGATTACTCAGTCTCCAAATTTGTAACTAAACTGCATGAATACTTGAGGAAGTTCTCAAGCTTATTATGAAGTAATGTAGGGATAAATTATTAGGTAAACTAGGAACTTCAGATAATACTGAAGAAGAAAGAGAAGTAACTCAATAAATGAAAATAGTTACTAAAAAAATGTCTTTTTTTTGGTGCTCTAAATGACGTTTTTTCAGCTGCAGATAGATTAGTTAATGCTCAAAGTATGGTATCAGAAATGGAATTGGATGAAGATTTGTATGGAAATACAGTAGAAAATTAGTGCAAACAGCTTTGTCCTAATATCTCAAAGTATATTGAATGCTAGGAAATTATCGACTAAACCATAAGTAAGTAACTTATTCTCAAAGGGAGAAATAAATGGCTAAGAATTTACTCGAACAACTACGAGAAGTAACCATCGTTGTTGCGGATACAGGCGATATTCAAGCAATCGAAAAATTTCAACCACGGGATGCTACTACTAATCCCTCATTAATTACTGCTGCAGCTCAGATGCCACAGTATCAGGAAATTGTGGATGAAACTTTGAAAAAGGCAAGGGAAGAGTTGGGGACAGATGCTACTCCTTCTGATGTGGCAAATTTAGCATTTAAGAGACTGGCAGTTGCTTTTGGACTTAAGATTTTACAGATTATTCCAGGGCGAGTATCTACAGAAGTTGACGCACGACTATCCTACGATACAGAATCAACTATAGCTCAAGGACGAGATTTAATCGCTCAATATGAAGCAGCAGGAGTTTCTCGCGATCGCATATTGATTAAAATCGCTTCTACCTGGGAAGGTATCAAAGCAGCAGAAGTATTAGAAAAAGAGGGTATTCACTGCAACTTAACCCTACTCTTTGGTCTGCACCAGGCGATCGCTTGTGCTGAAGCTGGCGCAACTCTGATTTCTCCCTTTGTAGGTAGAATTTTAGACTGGTACAAAAAAGAAACTGGGCGAGACTCTTATCCTCCTGCGGAAGACCCCGGTGTATTATCTGTGACTCAAGTCTACAACTACTACAAGAAATTTGGTTACAAGACTGAAGTCATGGGAGCTAGTTTCCGCAACATTGGTGAAATCACAGAATTAGCAGGTTGCGACTTGTTGACTATTTCACCTGGTTTGTTGGGTGAGCTAGAATCAACTACAGGGGAACTACCAACGAAACTTTCTGTTGAGAAAGCAGCTGAGTCTGATGCCGAAAAAATTGCCTTAGACAAAGAAACCTTTGACAAGATGCACGCTGAAAATCGGATGGCATCTCAAAAATTGGATGAAGGCATTAAAGGTTTCTCCAAAGCATTAGAATCATTGGAAAATCTGTTAGCAGAACGCTTGACTCGTCTAGAGGGAGTCACTCATGCAGCAGAAGATATTTTCCATATCTATGACTTAGATGGTGATGGTTTCATCACTCGTGAAGAATGGGCAGGAACTGATGCTGTATTTGATGCTCTAGATATCAATCAGGATGGTAAAATTTCTCCAGAGGAAATGGCATCTGGTTTAGGAGCTGTATTCCAATTGGCGAAGGTTTAGTCCTCAGATAGCAGTTAGCAATTAGCCAATTTAATTGTTGGCCAGTGGGAGTATCCTGCTCCCATTTCTTGATTTAATTGGGAGCAAGGCGGTAACATTATTAGGACAGGACTTACGCATAACCACCACATCTAGTAGGGGTGATTTCCTACGGAATGCTTCGCAAACGCTAATCACCCCTACAGATAGCGTATAATTCTACATTTTGCGTAAGTCCTGTAGGACTTATATCAAGTTCTGATAATTATAGGACTTACGCAGTACAACCTATTTTCGTCATTGCGACTGACAGGGAAGCAATCTCTAATGCCATTTTTTCCTACCTCATGCGTAAGTCCTGAATTAGTTATAATCAAGTTTTTCTTTGTAGTTGGGCTTGAGCAAGTCAAATACTTATATTAATTAGGGCTAAAGCCCAACTACGAGCCTAATTATAACTGGTATTTGCAAACCGAATTACTTTATTTGACGCTTCTTTCGGAAAGAAAATACTCCAAAAGCAGTAGCAAATAATCCTAATGTTGCAGTAGGTTCTGGTGTAGAAGCACTGGCAGTAAGCTGGACATTATCAACTAAAAGTCCAGAATCACCGAAAGCATTATCTGCATCTGCAACTCCAAACCCGAGAGTATAAGTTCCAGTCTCAGAAATCTCATAAGAAAAACTTTGATATCCTGTTTCGTCAAAGAAGAAAGTTTCAGAAGTAACAACATCAGAGGAAGTATCAGCTAATATCTTTAAGAAAGAATTATCTAATTCATCACCTGAAAGAGAGACAAAAGAAAAGTCATTAAAAATATCTTCAGGCTCACAGACACCATTTTGTACATCCAATAGAGTACATTCATCTGTCAAAAAGTTGAAATCAAATGTTAGAACATCTCCAGCATTTGCCAAAAAAGTTTGCTTGATAGCAGAACCTTCAAAAGGTATGCTACCTGATAAATCTTCCAGACTGCCAACAGACAACCCTAAGAATTCTTCAATCTCATCATTACCTACAGCAACTATATCGTTCAAAATGAACGCATTAGACTCTCCATCTGAGGGTGGTATACCAAAATCACTATCCACAATAGTAGCAGCACCAAGTATACTCCAGTCATTTAAACCATTTTCAAAACCACCATTCTTAATTCCAAATACAGGAGGTTGAGGTTCAATAGGAGGGGGTGGTAGAGGTATAAAATCACCAACAAATTGACCACCATTCTCTTCTATAAATAGGCGGTGTTCTGTAATTCCAGTAAACCAAGATATATCACCAAATTGGCTGGTTTCAGTAGAACCACCAGAAAGAACACCAGCAATTAATAACTCATCATCTACTTCTACTAGAAGCGGACTACCACTATCAGCAGGAGCAGTAGTTCCCTCATTTGTTAGAGGTGAAGAACTACTATCGACACTGATTGAAGAAGGAGACAGGAGACAGGAGACAGGAGACAGGAGGAAAATTACATGGGGATTCTAACCCCAAGTAATTTTGAACACCGTGTAGACGGTGGGGTATTAAACCCACAAAGAAAATGATAAGGTGTTATTATCATCAGTTCCATCATCAAAGTCAAGGTTGATAATGTTAGATGTAAAGACGGCATCAAAAAATGGATCAAAAATACTACCAACTAGATCGATCACATTTTCAGCACCCCAACGCAGTCCATCTGCAGTAAATTCATGGCCAACACTACCTAAACCATTGAAACCAAAACCAGCTATAGTTGCCTCACTTCCAATCAGGTTCTCAGGGTTGAAACCAAATAATTTTAAAGGAGTAATTGATGTTGGAGCAGCTTCGGCAAGTTCAAGTATGGCAAGATCTGTACCATCTAAAAATGCATTGAAATTTTCATCTCCATCCAAGAATAAAATTTCACTGACTGAAATATCTGTCAAGAAAGAGTTGTTTTCATCGTAAAATCCAACACTCACATCTTCAGGAAAAGCCTCTCCAAATATAGGATCAAAACAATGTTGGGCAGTAAGTACATAATTATCTGCAATTAGTGAACCACTACAACCACTTACAAATTCACCTGTTTCAGAATTTCTGAATAAAATGTCAGTTACAGCCGTCAAAGGAGCACCTAGTTCTATAGCAGTACTAGCTCCTGCTGTATCATTTATTACTATGCCTTTTACGGGTGATTGAAAACTTTGACTTGCTATTAGACCAAGTACACAACGCAGAGCTATTTGGCTAATCTGAATATTTTTGCAAGATTTGAGTATGGAAGGGTTAAATATTTTTTGTTGTTTGAAATTGTTAGAAAAGTATATGCTCATTGCCTGGTCCCTTTAATTTCTTTGAGTTTTATTTCAACGGGAATGACACGCAGATATGTCTGACCCTAGTAATTTATTCTGATAAAGAAAGATAGCAATTTTCTTACACTATGACAATACTACTTAAGTAAGATAAATTATATTAGTGTAAATTCTGTAAATATACTAAGGACAGGAGCTTCAGCAAATATAGAGGAGAAAAATATTAAAAATTCTTCATCAAAACTTCATCAAAACTTCATCAAAACTTCATCAAAACTTTATAAATTTAACTTGCAGGGTGTAGTTTTTGAGGTTAGGTTTGATTCTGATTGAACTAGGTTTTAGCTGTTATATCAAATCCGCTTAATTCGGTATAAAAAAATGTTCCATCTTCAGTTATTGCTAAATCTTTTTATATCTCCCTATCTCCCCATCTCCCCATCTCCCCATCTCCCCACACTCTTATTATCTAATTACACCAATACTACCGGATTTGATATAATTAGGGTTTGCTGAAAAAGTCTTTGGTCTAAAGTCTTGAATTGTTAATAGAGATAGCAGCTTGAGCAGACAGTATATTTAAAAGTTAGACTCGTTTTGAGGTAAATGCACCTGTGGTTAAATTATTTTCTAAATAAATAATTCCTCTTAATTTACCTTGATTAATTAAGGGAGTACAGAGAATAGATTTACTTTGTGTGGCGATGATATAAGGGTCATCAATAAATTGTCCTTCCTGGAGTGCATCATTAAGAACAATATTTTCTTGAGTGCGAATTACATAGTTAATAATAGTGATCGGTAAAATGGGAATAGATGTTTCTGGGTCTACAAATTCTATCGGAATAGATTGTGATATTGTTACTTCGTCGCTATCTATTTTTCCTTGAGCTTCCATCACCCAACGACCTTTATGCTTGAGAATTAAACAGCCTTTTTGCGCCCCTGCATTTTCGATAGTAATTTTCATTAAATTGTGCAGAAGATTTTCCAACTTAATTTCACCAGAAATTGATTGAGATGCTTTAATCACAGTTGTTAAATCTAAAAGTTCTGCTTTACTGCTGGAAGTAGAAAAGGTAGTAGTAGTTGTTTCTTGAGATTCTACTTTTTTCTGTAGCATTTCTGAGAGTAACTGAGAGGATATCTGTAAAAAAAAGATTAAAATCAAATAACAAGGGGGTAAAACCAAGAAAATATAATATCATGTTCGGATGATAACTTATAATAAAGCCAAAATCATTACAGTAGAGGTATTCAAAGTTGATGGCCGAAAGGATTGCGATCGCCAACTACCTAAGTGCTCAAGAGTTACTGGTTCATGAT
>NZ_JAAHGK010000560.1:0-4699 GCF_010672505.1 Okeania sp. SIO2B9
TTGTTTTGGCTAAACCACAACCTAAGTCTGAAATGATTATGGATAATCTTCTAGTAAAATTTTAATTGTTGAATAATGAAATTATTTTAATTAAGGCAAAGAAAAAAGGATTGGAAATTTTAATTTCAACTTTTGAAGAAGTGCTTAAAGGTATAATACCAATTTTCAAAAATAATGTTAGGAATAATAAGTGCAATAAAAAAATTTTGCAGGAAATGTATCTTTGACAAAAAAGAGAATTTATGACCTAAAAACTGGTATTAAATCTATTCATTCTGACTCCTGACTCCTGACTTCCCCTCCCCTCCTGGGAGGGGTTAGGGGTGGGTTGGGAGGGGTTAGGGGTGGGTTGACTTCTAAGAAGTACCCTACCTATTTGTAGCAAACATTTATAAAATTGGTATAACAGGAGGATTTAATGCTCAAATAGGTGCTGAAAGAGAGGAAGTTCAAGAATTACTTTTATTAAAAAAATACCTTGAGAAACTTTCGATTCTCAACAAAGTCAAATATCAACTATAAAAATCCCAATTGTCAGTCAAACAGCTTAAGAATATTAAAACAAATTTTAAACGAAGCTTGTAACGGCATTAAAATTTTAGATTTTGAAAACAAAATAGGAACAAGCAAAAATAAATTAAACTCTTTGCTGGATTTAAGTAGCAACTTATATAGATCGATAGAACAATAAATATAAGTCAAAGAGTTAAACTTCTATTAAGTAGCTAAATCAAATTAATTACTATTATTTATACCCCGTAATTTTTTACTAGAACCTACAACCTACCACCCACATTAAGATTACCAGTCCATGTCTACAGACAGATTTATCGTCATTTTTTTCCGTCCTGGAGGAACTGCTGTAATACAAGCGCAAATAATTTGACCACCATCAATTTCAACTTCACAAGCATGACAAGAACCCATTAAACAACCTGTAGGAATAGTTACTCCAGCACGTTCAGCAACTTCTAGAATAGGTTCTCCTGACTCTGCCTCAACAGTAACATTATCTGGCAAGAAAAGTATTTCCATAATTAAGCAATAATTATTTGATTAACTGTTAGCTTATAGTGAATTTTAATCAGTAAATTTTAGTTAAATATCAACTTTAAATTTAAGTGACGATTAACTTGATCTGTAACTGAATCTAACATTATTTCTCTTTGTTCTCTATAGTTAGCAACACCAGTAGGTAGACCTTCGAGACCTCGTTTTTTACGCAAGAGATTTAACCAGGAACGACGCCAAGGACTATTATCAAAAATTCCATGTAAATAGTTACCCCAGACAGACTGATTATTATTAATAAATCCCAAATCACGATCATTAAATAAAGGATTTACCATATCTGGTTTTGTAATTTTGGTTCTACCTTGATGAATTTCATAACCGATTACTGGTAAATTAGCTAGAGGATAATTAGCAATAACTTGTCGCTGACGAGAAATTTTTTGAGCAGCAATTACAGTTTTGAGTGGTAGTAGTCCTAGTCCTTGATATTCTCCCTTTTGTCCTTCTAAACCCTGAGCATCAATTAAAACTTCACCAAGCATTTGAAAACCACCACAAATTCCCATAACTGTACCGCCAGCAGCTTGGTAATCCTTGAGAGCTGTTGCCATGCCACTTTTTTGTAATATTAATAAATCGCTAATAGTAGTTTTAGAACCAGGAATAATTACCGCATCAGGATAACCTAAATCATCATTAGGATTGAGATATTTAATCTTGACACTAGACTCTGCATCTAAAGGATCAAAATCAGTAAAATTAGAAATTCTTGGTAATTTAATAATTGCAATTATAATCTCAGTATTAGATTTAGTAGAACGTTGGTCTAAAAGACTTAAAGAATCTTCGGCAGGAAAGACTTCATCAATCCAGGGAATTACGCCAATTACAGGAATATTAGTTCTTTTTTCTAACCATTCAATACCTGAATCTAGAAGCGATCGCTGTCCTCTAAATTTATTAATTACAATCCCTTTAATTAAACTTCTTTCTTCTGGATCTAGCAGTTCTAGAGTACCAATAATATGAGCAAAAGCACCACCTCGATCTATATCAACTACTAAAATTGTAGTCGCATTCAAGTACTTGGCTACTCGCATATTAGTTAAATCTCGGTGCTTTAAATTAATTTCTGCTGGACTACCTGCTCCTTCACAGACTATAATGTCGAATTCCTGAGATAAAAGTTGTAAACATTCTTTAATAGCCTGCCAACCAATATTAAAATATTTCTGATAATAATCTATGGCTCCTACTGTATCTAATACTTTTCCTTTGAGGATAACTTGAGAAGTCATATTTCCTTGAGGTTTCAACAAAATAGGATTCATTTCTACCGCAGGAGTAACACCTGCGGCCCAAGCTTGTACTGCTTGAGCATAGCCGATCTCTCCACCACTAGATGTGACATAAGAGTTCAAAGCCATATTTTGTCCTTTGAAGGGGGATACTCTCCATCCACGACGTGATAAAATTCTACAGATAGCTGCAGTGATCAGAGATTTCCCCGCATGGGAGGTAGTTCCCACTACCGTAATTGCTTTCATAGCTGTTTGTAATAAAGGAATTATAATTAAGATTTTTCTATCTGCAATCTAAAATATATATAGCTAGCTTTGTGTAATCTTTTACTATACCAATTTTATGTGAGGCTGCACAGAATTATGAAATTTATGAACAAGTCTTTCTTGAGCTACAGTCAACTCTGATTAAAATTTTTTCTATGGAACTTCTTATGAATTTGGTAAAATACTTGTATTTTTGGCGTTGGTAAGTCAAGCTATGAAACCTAAATTTAGCGAAATATAAAATGCTTTTCAGTTAATTGTTAGACAATTGCTATTAAAGCACAATCATAGCCACGCATCACCAACGCCGTATTTTTTTTTACTTTACAAGCTGATAAAGTATATAAGCTTTCGAATAAGGTAGATAAGAAATTGAGAGAATATTTGGTGGTATATGAGGTACAAATATTAACTATAAAGTGCGGGCATCTTGCATACCATAGAACCTCACTGATATTAAACATATTGTAAGAGCAAAAGAAAAGCATTTTGAGCTATTAGCGCTTTTTTTTGAAGTTAATAATCTATATTCACTTAATTTCAGAATCTATAACTATAAAGTTGAGGTTTGACTAAAAAATTACGATCGAATTCTTCAAAACTTGAATATTTTTTGCCCATCTAAATAGGAAGTCGAAACCAACGATTAATTAAATTATAGAAGCGATCGCTCACAGAGGGTTGAGACCAACTTCCCTTTGGAGAATATTTTTTAACTAACTTATGGCCCAGAGGTGTGAGGCGAAAACCATCTGTAATACCCTGTCCATCAACTTCTCTCCTTAATACACCCACCTGAATGAGCCACATTAGATAATTTTCAGCAGCTAATTCTGATATAAGCGAACGAGTATAGGCATTTTTGAAGCCTATCTCTGATGCTATTGATTTTAATTCCACACTTCTATCCGACATTGTTACAAATAAGCTGATGTTAAACGGACTACAACTAAGCGCTATTTCCGCCCTTTTTTCAGTATTAGTAGGGTATTGGAGTGATATTAAGTTTGCAGATTTTATAGAGGTCATTGTTATTATTTTTTTTTATTCATTATACCATATAAGTAAGTTTTTTTATCTTGATTCATAATACAAATAATATTACATTAAAATAAGCTATACAAATAATACTTGATTTTTTTTTACTAAGTAGTTTAGAAAACAATTTATAGGGTAAGTAATGCTAAATCCGGTTTATAGATCCTCACAATTGTAAAAATGCGGAGATAGGGTGTGGGGAAAATAAGGAAGAGGTTTAATCTTAGATTATATAAAATATTTTTGATAAGCGGATTTGGTATAAAAAGTTTTTCAAAGCACAAAATATCTTAAAATAACAGAAAGAAAACAAGGCCATACTGTAAACCTATTAAGGAGAAAACAAAATCTATGCCATTATCTGTTGGCACTAAAGCACCAGAATTCACTGTAAAAGATACCAACGGCAGCACCGTTTCCTTATCTGATTTTGCTGGCAAAACAGTTGTCCTATATTTTTATCCCAAAGATGATACTCCAGGTTGCACTAAAGAAGCTCAAAGCTTCCGAGATAACTATGCTGAATACCAAGGTAAAGATATGGTTGTTCTTGGTGTAAGCATGGATGATGAAGCTTCCCACAAAGCTTTCACTGAGAAATATGGTTTGCCTTTCCAACTATTGGCAGATGTTGATGGCGCTATCACAAAAGCTTATGATGTTGAAGGTGGTGGATATCCTAAGCGTGTCACCTATATTATTGACTCCACAGGGAACATTTCTCACGTCGATGAGAATGTGAAAACTGATAGTCACGCTCAAGATATTTTAGAAGTTATCGGTGCAAAATAATTATAGCCAGGGAATAGGGAATAGGGAATAGGGAATAGGGAATAGGGAACAGTGGGAAAAACATTTCCCTGTCTTACGGTTTATGATCAGTCTATGTCCTCAGCAATCCATTCTTTGCTATAGTTTGTACTAGACATCTCCGATAATAAAAAATAAAATTGATTATCGCACAGAAACTATCAATTCTTCCCCTCCTGGGAGGGGTTAGGGGTGGGTTCCCTACTCCCTACTCCCTCTTTTCTGGAGATTTCTACTAATTTTCAGTATCTAATAAATTTTCCGAAAAA
>NZ_JAAHGK010000561.1:0-4694 GCF_010672505.1 Okeania sp. SIO2B9
TGCAAGATTTAGAAGTTATTAAAAGTCAAGACCAGGAAAATAAAACTTTTGCTCAACTAGAAGCTCCTAGTTTTGAAGAGAATTACACACAGTGGCAAAAATATCAAAATTCAACTGCTAAAATAGAAGATGCAGAAATAGCAAATTTGATCGAATCACCACTAAATTCAGGGTCAAATTTAGACAACTCAGAAGATGTAGAAAGCACTCAAATTATCGAATCTCTCAGTCATCTTTTCGGTGAACTAGAGATAAATGAAGGACAAACTAACCAATTAATTGTGTCTCTGGAATCTAAACAAGAACAAGAACAAACACAAGAACAAACAAATTACAGCAATAAATCAGAAGAAGAAGAGTATCTTCAGGCATCGGCTAAAGAAAGTCTCTTACCAATACAAGAATCGGATGAAGAACAAAATCAAAATATAGAATTATTATTAGATACTAATACCCTCAATAATTTGCGTTCTGATTTAGAAAATTTAGAAGAATTTGACTTAGAGGAATTAGCAGATGATTCGCAACAAACTGAGTTTCAATTAGGAGAATATTCACCTGTATCTTTAGCAGAAAGTAATCTTGAATCGACTAATGATTCTGTTACTTCGACTTCAGAAGCAAAAGTTACTAACTTAGAAGTTACTAACTTAGAGGGTTTATTTATAGATATTGGTGATGTTTCAGAAAAATTAAATCTAACGAACCAAGAAAATACTCAAAATTCAGCAGAGAATACAGAAAATGAACAAACTTTAGAAGATATTTTAGATGGCTTAACATCTTCAATAGAAGTAGAACAAATAGAAACAGATGAGCGAGAATTTTTACCGCTAGAAACTCTACTTCAAGACCCTCCAGAGACAGAAAAAAAAAAATTAATTTATCAAAACAGACAGATATAACACCAGATAAAACAGCTTTACTATGGTATTTAGGAATTGACTTTGGTACTACAGGTATTTCTGCAGCATTATTTAATCGTAGCAGTAGTGAAATTTATCCTATATATTGGGAGAGATTACCAACTCAACAAAAGTTAAATATTACTGAAACAAATCAAGAATTTACTCTCTCAACAAAAATAGGCCAAAGAACTTTCAGTTCTACCAAAAAAATATATCACCTACCATCAACTTTATACATACATCAAAAATCATCTAAAGAGAAAAATATAGAAGAAAAACCCTTATTACTACAAAACTTTAAACCAGGTTTAAAAGTTACTATTCCTTACCTTTCAATTAAATTTGAAAAACAAAAATCCCAGGATAAACCAGACAAATCTGTTCTTCTAGGTTCTAACTTGATTGCTACAACTGCCCATGAACCAATTTTACAGTTGTCTGAACATGAACAAATTCCCCTCAAGTTAGTTAATCAAGGATTAGTAACTTTATTGACAACCCTTCAGCCCCAAGCTTTTGGCCAAGACTCTATTTCTTTAACTGATAGAGAAACTCAAACAATAGTTACTTTACCTAATGATTATAATTGTGGCGCAGTAGGATTAGACCAAGAAACATTTTTTTCAGCTTTGGCACAATTAAAATGTGTGTTGATCGGTAGTCCGACTAATTGGCCAGAAGCCTATCGCTTCAATCTGAGAGAAGCAGTTTTAGAAGCAGGTCTTGTCAAAAATGTCAATCAAGTAATTGTGATTGAGGACGCGATCGCTACTGCCCTATCAGAATTAACTTCAGTAAGAGAAGATTCAAAAACATCTACGATCTCAGAATTTAGAAGGGGCAAAATTTTAATTGTGAATGTGGGAGCAACTACAACAGAAATGGCCTTAGTTAATTTTCCTGATGATGGCCAAAATTTAACTTATTCTCACTTCCATTGCCATAGTTTTGCTTATGGAGGTCAGGCCCTAGATCAAGATATTGTTTGTCAACTATTACTAAAAAACGAAAATATTTCGCCCCAGACCGAGAAAGAAAAGAATCAAGAACAATCTACTCAATTATGGCCACGGCCAGGCTATCCAGATTTGTCAATTAGGTCTCAACTACAGCAATGGTTACAAAGTTCATCCTATAGACAAGAATTATTAGCAGCAGCTCGTAATTTAAAAGTCATTCTGCCATCTGAAAAAGAATTTACTTTGAATATAGGCGATCGCCAATGGAGTTTACAACAACAAGATTTAGAAAAAAAAGTATTAGAGCCTTTTATACAACAATTAAATCAGGAGTTAAATAATTTTTTGAGTAGGGTGGGAATATCTCCAGTGGGAATTAACCGCGCTTTATGTACTGGAGGTAGTGGGAGTTGGAGTGGGATATCTCGTTGGTTACGTCAAAAATTGCCTAATGCAATTATTGTTCAAGATGCAAAAGTTAATTCTGAAAATGTAGAGTTAGGGCAGGAAAATCTGCAGGGATCGGATAATTGTTTATCTGAGATTGAAGATATTAAATTAACTATAGGTAGGGTTGCTTATGGTTTAGCTATTTTACCTCTTTATCCACAAATTATAGATATACCTCAACAACAGTACAACGACTATTTTTTACTTTGGGAAATACTACGAGTTTTTCCAGATCATCCTTTATCTCTAAAAGAAGTTTATCAATTATTAGAGGAGCAAGGAATAAATACTCGTGTTTGTCAGGAGAACATTAAGACTATTTTAGAAAGTAAACTACCTCCAGGTTTAGTGCCTTCGGAGGAAGATGTCATGCTATTGAGTGAAGTTTCTCGACAAAATTCTGAATATCAAAGTTTGAGAGCAAAGCCACTTTTTTGCCAAGAACCTGATGGTAATGGGTATCGTTTGAGTAATGAACAAGCAGAATATGTAAGAGAATACTTAAATATGCTAGTGGCTAATACTAGGCAAAAATTTGAGGAACCCCTATAAAGTTAACAGAAAATGTGGCGTTGCTTAAATGTAATAATAATTAGACATCTACTCCACCCATAGGGAGTAGGCAGCTTTGCTGTAGGCAGTAGGGGTAAAGAATTGATAATTTCTTTGGGATATAGATATTGATTTTTGATTCTTGGAGATGTCTATTAGCTGAAGGTAAAATTGAAAAACTGATGTTTTGCGCCCAAAGTTAATCTCAAAATCATTACCACTCAGCAACGCCGAAAATGTAATTTAGCGATCGCTTGCTCTACAAGTTTTCCTGGTCAAAAATAGTTTGCATTATAAGCTTAATACAAAAATATTACAATATTTTGTTTATAGAACCTATTTGATATCTATTTAAAAACAGATGGGGAGTATTTTTTAACCTGCTTCCCTTATGCCTTCCCTTCATCTCCTGACTCGGTCTTCCTGACTCTTGTAAAAAAACGCGGGTCGCGGACTAAGATACCAAATGGGTTCTATAGGACAGATAACGGAATATGGAGCAGCAAATATTTATCTAAAGTCCCATTAACATATTGTTAAAAAAAAACACCTAAGGGTTTCTCGTTACAAATAATTGTATTAGAATATACAATTTTTGTGATTTTAATTACATAATACTTAATTCGATCTACAAACACCAGAAAACATAAAAAAGCAAAATCTTTAATTATACATAATATTTTTTCTCTTTCCGGAAGATTTGATGATGGATTACCAAAACAACACATAAACTTTAAAAAACGGCTGATATTTGTGAAGATTCAGTAAAGTTAGGTATTTTACCCTACCACCTTAAATCTAGCTCTTCTAAGATGTAAGTATAAAAATTTTCCATAAATATAAAACAGAATGTCACAGTGCAAATTTTATGAATACATCTAACTTATCAGTCTCTTCAAATATGAATTCTCTAGCAGTTCTAGAACACAAATACTCAACTAACTTATACAAACAAGTAGCTCATCCGTCTGTCAATAGTCCAAGCAAGCGTCTGATTGATATTTTAGGCGCCTTAGTCGGATTAGCGATCACAGGAGTATTTGCAATTCCTGTATTTATATTCATGCAATTTGATAGTCCGGGTCCGCTATTTTTCAGTCAGGTTCGCTGTGGTTTTAGGGGAAAAACTTTTTGGATCAGGAAGTTTCGTTCAATGGTTGTTGATGCAGAAAAACTGAAGCACCTTGTCAAAAACGAAGCAAAAGGTAACATTTTTAAAAATGAGAAAGATCCTAGAATAACTCGTATAGGTCGCTTTCTGCGTCGGACTAGCTTAGACGAACTACCTCAATTCTGGAATGTTCTCAAAGGAGATATGAGTTTAGTGGGAACTCGCCCTCCTACTTTTGATGAAGTCAAAAATTATGAAGCTCATCACTGGCACAGACTGGATATCAAACCTGGTATGACTGGAGAATGGCAGGTTAATGGTCGCTCTAGTGTGAAAGACTTTGAAGAAATAGTACGTATGGATATTGACTATCAGCAAAAATGGTCTATTGCATACGATCTCAAGTTAATATGGAAAACAATTTGGGTGGTATTTAATAAGTCAGGTGCTTGTTAGTTCTACTTTTTTGCTCGGAGTTCAATGTCGCATTTCTCAGAAATAGATTTGAGATGCTGTTTAATGCGACTAGAATAGAAGTTATTTTTAAAATAAGAAAAGAAATCTGATTATTCCGTAGCAAATTAGATTTAATTAGTTATATTATATGGAATTGTTGACCCACTATCTTTGCTAGCGCAGATATTATCCTAATTGTTCGAATAAGCGTGAGGTATCTTTAATCAAGATGGGAGCAATATGCTCCCACTACTTATT
>NZ_JAAHGK010000562.1:0-4693 GCF_010672505.1 Okeania sp. SIO2B9
TGCTTAGGGAATAGGGGATAGGGAATAGGGAATAGGTAGGGACTTTGAATACATCCCACATAGGGACTCTACATATAGCTAGTGCGTTATCGGCAGCTCTACCTTAGCAAATGCCATTCGCCCCTACAGATGGTGCTTTAAAGGTCAATTTGCCTAAGTCCTGAATAAATTTGAGTGGAAAGGGAGTAGGGAGTAGGGAAAACCGGAGCAAGGAAATAGAGGAATCTCCGAGTCCTATTTTCATAGTACTATATTATAAAAATATATGTAAAGAAATGTAAAGAGAAAGTTAATGCAGGACAAAGTTGTTGTAGTTGTGGGTGCTACTGGTGGTATAGGTTCAGTAGTGGCAGAAAAACTGGCAAATTCTGGTGCGAGCTTAGTATTAGCGGCCAGAGATAGCAGTAGATTGGACAATTTAGCCACTCAACTATCTACTACCCAAGTTATTACTGTACCAACAAATATTACCAACCCAGAGGAAGTAGAAACTCTAATGGAAAAAACTTCCAGTCATTTTGGCCAAATTGATGTGTTAATCAATGCAGCAGGAGCAGGTATTCTCAAACAATGGAACAAAATTGAACCTGCTGACCTAGATATTATGCTTGACCTCAATTTGAAAGGCAGTTTCTATACCTGTCAAGCCGCTGCCAATGTCATGAAAGGACAAAAATCAGGCCATATTTGCAATGTTATTGGTATTCTCGGCAAACATTCAATGGCCATGGGGACTGTATATTGTGCTTCTAAGTTTGGTTTGGTGGGTTTGAGTAAATGTATGGCGGATGAGTTACGACGCTATGGTATTAAGGTGACTCTTTTCTATTTCGGAGGAGTGAATACACCTTTCTGGGATAATGTTAGCCTAAAGGTCGATCGCTCAAAAATGCTAAGTTCTGAAACTGCTGCCGATGCAATAATGTTTGCCCTCAATGCAGAACCCCAAGCTGTACCAATGGAAATTAATATTCAGCCAGACAGTCATTTATTTTTTTAAAGCAGAAGTTACACATTCTTCCAAGAAAAACACTATATATATCATAGTGCTATAGTTTTTATCTACTATATGTAGTGTCTTTGCGTAAGTCCTTTCAACAATTAATAATTACCTCTCTTGGAAAGGAAGAGGTAAGACTCAAAGGAAAATTATAGCGCTGCGCGCAGGCAACAGGCAACAGCTCCGGAAGGCAATAGGGGGAATAAAAATCTGATAATATAAGACTTTTAGCTATTGGACAATTCGTACAATTTGTAAAGATGCCAGCGCACATTGCTATAATTCATTGTTTCTCCTTTAAAGGAGAGGATTTTTACCTTAATTATTCGGTAAAGAAAAGAATTTAAGCTCATCAGTAATAAAGGTTGGTTATGGAATTCGATCACATTCACTTCTACGTTGAAAATGCAATGGAGTCACGAGATTGGTTTATTGAAAAATTAGGCTTTAAAGCGATCGCCTCTCAAACCACTCAACATACTCATAAGGAAATTATCAACAGAGGTCGAGTATATTTTGCCCTATCCTCTCCCATCACATCAGAAAATTTTGTTGCTGATTTTCTCAGGATACATCCTCCCGGAGTAGGTGATGTCGCTTTTAGGGTTCGAGACCTTAACTCAGTTGTGGCCAAAGCTGCGGCGAATGGAGCAGAAGTTTTGCAACCTATTCAGCAAGACTTACAGGGTTTGAGATGGGCAAAAATTTCCGGATGGGGAGATATAAGTCATACTCTAGTTGAAAAAATTGATGATGCACAAATTTTACATCCTACTTCTCAACTCTCTACAAATATTGTAGCTATCGATCATGTAGTTTTGAATGTAGCTGAGGATAATTTACAATCTGCTCTCGACTGGTATCATCAAATTCTAGAATTTCAACCCCAGCAAAGCTTTGAAATTCAAACAGATAAATCTGCTTTACGCAGTCAAGTGATGGTTGACCCAGATGGTGGAGTGAAATTTCCCATTAATGAACCTGCATCTGCTAATTCTCAAGTTCAAGAATTTTTGGATGCTAATCATGGTGCGGGGATACAACATATTGCTTTACGGACAGAGAATATTTTGGAGGTGATAGGAGATTTGCGATCGCGTGGTTTGGGTTTTTTGCGGGTTCCGGCAACATATTACTCTCAACTGCAAGCAAAAGCATTAAGTTATTTACCGGAAGTTGACTGGCAAAAAGTTCAAGAATATCAAATTTTGCTAGACTGGCAGGAAATGAGACCGGAAGCAATGTTACTGCAAATTTTCACCAAACCCATTTTTCCTCAACCAACTGTATTTTTTGAGTTTATTGAACGCAGGGTTGCTTGGGTGAATGGTAAACAAATGCAAGCTCAAGGTTTTGGTGAAGGAAATTTTCTAGCTTTATTTGAAGCTATAGAAAGAGAGCAAATGCAGCGAGGTAGTTTGGGCAAAAGTTAAGAGTATTGGACTGATATAGTATCCGGATAATTAGTTATCCTATCATTTAGGAGTCAGGATCAAGGATCAAGGAGTCAGGATCAAGGATCAAGGATAAAGGAAGGATGAGAGTGGGAATTATCTGGGGATATTCCGGCATTTTATGTCTGCATTGAATAGAAGTATAGAGTGCGGCAACTGTATAACCGGATTTCATATTATACCAAATCAATAAATATTTGCGACAAATAGCTAGGATGTTTCTTAGGAGTCAACCCACCCGTAATATCAAATCCGGTAGCATCGGTGTAATTAGATTCATAGTGTGGGGAGTGTGGGGAGTGTGAGAGATGGGGAGATATTTGGTAATGGTTGAAGATGGAACATTTTTTTATACCGAATTAAACGGATTTAATATAACCCCTGGGAGGGGAAGTCAGGAGGACCGAGTCAGAATGAATAGCTTCAATACCATTTTTCAGGTCGGAAATCATTCTTTTCTCTTGGTGCGCGTTCCGCAAGCGAGCTGGCGTCGTCGCGGGGTCGCACCGCTCTCTTGGTCGATTGGATATGGCGAGGAGACCCTAAGAGTGACAGAGCCGCTCCGAAGATCGCCATCCCACCCTAGGGGAAGCTGCGCTAAGGACCGCTTTGTCAAAGGACATATCCTACATTTGTCTTTTTATTTCTCTGACTATTTGTAACATTCTTTTTTCACGCTTAGTATTGTATATCACATTCTATGGAATGCTACGCAAATTCTATAGAATGTGATATATAATTTTGGCGATGTCAATCAACATTATTATAGGGTGCAAAAATGGACGATAATTACGAAAAAAATAATCGTATCCAACAAGCTTTTGATTTTTCGGAGAATGAACAGACTCTTCTGAGCGACATTAATGGGCTGGGAGTGGCTTTAGATGATGACCTTTATAAAATTGAAGCCACAGAAGGCTCTTTAGATATCTTTGTCGAGTTAACCTTTAACCATAATGAAGGGAATCTTGATTTATTTCTCTTTGATTCAACAGGAAATGAAATTGCCTCTTCAGATTCTCTAGATGATAATGAAATAATTGATTTTACTGTTGACAAAGCAGGAACTTATTATATCCAAGTTACTTCAGGGGATGGTACTTTTTCAGGGAATACCTATGATTTGTTCTGGAATGATGTTATTGGCGAAAATACCTTTCGCACTATTAATGGTTTAAATAATAATCTTCAAAACCCTGAATTTGGTAGTGCAACAGAAAAAGGCACTCGATACACTCAATTATTACGCTTAGGTCCTGAAGCTTACGAAGATGGATTATCTGAACCAAGAGGTGGTGGACTAACTACGCCCCTTGAACTTCCTAGTGCGCGGGCAGTCAGTAATGCGATCGCCGATCAAGGAGAAGAATCTATTGTCAACGACTTTAAACTTTCTGACTGGTTTTGGCAGTGGGGACAATTTATCGATCATGACATCGATTTAACGGAAGCCGATTCTTCAGGGGACTCATTTCCTATTCAAGTTCCTACAGGCGATCCAGATTTTGATCCTTTTGGAACAGGAACTCAAACCATCCCCTTAACCCGTTCTATTTTCGATCCTGCCACTGGCACCACAAACCCCCGTGAACAGATTAACGAAATTACGGCGTTTCTTGATGGTTCTATGGTTTATGGTTCCGATGAAGCAACAGCCCTTTCTTTGAGAGCTGATGATGGCACTGGAAAACTAGCCACCAGCATCGGTCCTGATGGGGAGATTTTACTGCCTACTGATAGTGATGGTAACTTTCTTGCCGGAGATATCCGTGTTAATGAACAATTAGGCTTAATTTCTGTTCACACCCTGTTTGTTAGAGAACATAACCGCTTGGCAGATGAAATTACTGATGTTTTAGACAATGGAAACGGAAGTAAAGCAGACAAACTGAATGAACTGTTTGAAGAGTCTGGGTTAAGCCGTGGTGACTTTATCTATGAATCAGCTCGTCGTTTAGTTGGGGCAAAAATTCAGACCATTACCTATAATGAATTTTTACCCTTGCTCTTAGGAAAGGATGCTCTTGGTGAGTATACGGGTTATGATGAAACCCTTGAACCGGGTATTTTCACTGAATTCTCCACTGGTGTTTTCCGCTTTGGTCATACCATGCTTTCACCTCAACTCTTACAAGTGGAAGAGGATGGAAGCTATGAAGCCGTTGCTCTACGAGATGCTTTCTTTCAACCTAGCAAAATTATGGAGGATGGAGTTGATTCTTTATTGAAAGGGTTAGAA
>NZ_JAAHGK010000563.1:0-4691 GCF_010672505.1 Okeania sp. SIO2B9
GATAATCAAAAATAAAATCACTTATCCCGCAAAAATCATCAATTCTTTCTCCCTACTCCCTCTTTTCAGGAGAGGTCTAATGTATGTTCTCTGGGGAATGCTCCGATCAAGTCTCATAAAGAGCAAAGCTTAAAGGATTAATCGTCACGGTTTGTCCAGATAATAATTTTTTAGGTAAAGCAGCACCTTCTCCCATCCATTCTCGGTCTGAGGAATTAATCAGCTTTTGCCAATTTCCTGTGGGTAGTTGAGGTTCAAATGTCACAGAATGCTTTTCAAAATTCATCAGACTCAATACACTACTTTTCTCTCCCCACCTGTGAAGCAATAAGACATTTTTATCTGCTAAACTTTTTACTTCTATTTGAGAGATGTCAAGCTTAGCTAATACTGGAATTTTTTTCCGTAGCTCAATTAAGCGTTTATAAAAAGAACGTAAAACTCCATATTTACCTTCCCTGGATTTTTCCCAATTTAATTTAGAGTCCATAAATACTTTTTCACCTTGAGGATCGGGCACTTCTCCAGACCAATTGAAAGACTTAAATTCTTCTGCCCTTCCTTTTCTCACTGCTTCTACTAAGTTAGGATCTCCATGACTAACAAAATACATAAAAGGAGCTTCTTCTCCATATTCTTCTCCCATATATAACATTGGTACAAATGGAGAAATTAAAACTGCTCCTGCTGCTAATTTTAATCCTTCAAAATCTACTAAAGCTGATAATCTTTCTCCTATTAATCGATTACCTATTTGGTCGTGGTTTTGAATACAAATTACAAACTTTTCTCCGGCAAAACCAACCGTTGAATTACCATGATTTCTCTGGCGGTGAGGTGAAAATTCTCCTGTATAAACATATCCTTCTTTATAAGATTTTTTCAGAGATTCTATACTCTTAAAATCAGAATAATATCCAGAACTTTCTCCTGTTAAAAGACTGTGCAGAGAGTGGTGAAAATCATCGCACCATTGAGCATCGTGACCAAACCCTCCTTGTTCTTTTGAACGTAAAACTCGCACATCATTTAAGTCACTTTCCGCAATTAAATAATGCTTCCTTCCATCATTTTTACTAAACTCTTCTACCCTAGCAGCTAACTGTTGTAAAAAAGGTTCGGCACTCATATCATAAATGGCATGAACAGCATCTAAACGTAAACCATCAATATGATATTTATCTAACCAATACAAAGTATTTTCAATAAAAAAATTACGGACTTCATTACTATATGCGTCGTCAAAATTAACAGCATTTCCCCAAGGAGTATGATACTTATCCGTAAAATAGGGACCATAATCCCAGAGATAATTTCCCTCTGGACCAAAATGATTATAAACAACGTCCAAAATTACAGAGATGCCTACTTGATGACAAGCATTAACAAGCTGCTTTAGACCATCCGGCCCACCATAAGAATGTTGGACCCCATAAAGATAAACTCCATCATAGCCCCAGTTGCGATCGCCTGGAAATTGAGCTACGGGCATAATTTCTATAGTGTTTATCCCTAAATCTTTTAATTCTGGCAACCTCGGAATAATTGCTGCAAAAGTTCCTTCGGGAGTAAAAGTACCGACATGAAGTTCATAGATAATCATTTCTGCCAAAGGGATACCTTGCCAAGAAGTATCATTCCAGGTAAATTTTTGATGGTCTACTACTTTAGAAGGACTATGTACTCCTTGAGGTTGCCAGTTAGAGGCTGGGTCTGGTCGGTCAGTTTCTCGGTCTAATTGATAAAAATATAGAGTTTCCGGGTCAATGTCTTTTGCTTCTCCTTGCCAATATCCCCATTCATCTTTTTGAAGTTCAATAAATTTTTCTTGGGGATGTACAATATGTACAGCTAACTTTTCTCGTAGAGGTGCCCAAACATTAAATTGGCATTTATTTGTTTCTGCTGAATAATGGCTACCGATTTTCATAAATTTATATACTCTGAGGGCGTTGAATTTTTTATAATAATGTTGTCTAATTTTAGACTACAATTTCATCTGTTAATTTACTCACCTCTTAAAACTAAATTACTTTTTTAAAAAAAAATTATCAATTCTCCTTCCTTTTCATTTAAATAATTTAAAACTACAACGTTATAGTTATGAGTGTCTCATTAGTTAGTACCACCGAAGCGGCTTTTCTTCTAAATATCTCGACAGGTAGATTGCGTTTTCTACTAAATACTGGCCGAGTTATAGGTGCGCGTAAAGTCAAAAGATTTTGGCGAATTCCTTTAAATCATAGAGGAATGCCAGAAATTACACCTGGTCGTCGTGGCCCTGAACCCACTTGGAATAAAAATCAACGCACAGCTAATACTTTTATTCATGTTCTGCGAAAGACTATAGATTATAACCGAGACCATGGAACCTCTCATAGAGCAGTCGCCGTAAAAGTAGGAAGTAAAAAAGATTATTGCCACGCTGTAAAAATTCATGGGCCTTGCCAGATAGTGTATCAACCCCATCAACCTAATAGAAGTCAAGCTGGAGGTGCCCGTCTGTGGATTGAAGTAGAACCGGGAAATATAGTAGAGCGAGTATATTTCAGTAATGGAGATTATGGTCCGCCTCCGGAAGTAGTTCAGCAGCGGGTAAAACAAAAAAGTCGAAAGGCTAAACACTGTATATATGCAACGTTATAGTTTTTAACTACTATATATAGTGGTTTTGGGTAGATTTAGAGTTAAGGATGTGTGGCGATCGCTCATCCTTAACTCTAAATCTTCTTCAGGGAAGATAAGAATATTACAACGGTTTTCATTTTGGTAGACCAGTGTAAGGACGAATGGCTATTCGCCCCTAGAGAATAGTGTCTAATAATCAATCTTTATCTTTTGCGGATTCTGTAATAGGGAGAATTGAAATAGTAGCACCTGGCTTACTATTGGAAACTGTGTTGAGATTCTCTGCAAGCCAGTGGAAGAATTCAGGGAATTTCAAACCATTGAGCGACTTAGGTTGTGTTTGTGGAGAAGCAATTTCTCTGAGGTTAATCATATCTACTCCCTGAACACCGACTAGAAAAAAATTGAGTTTATTTGCCTTTGCCGCTTCTTTCGCACGCTGCGCTGATTTTTGCCATTCCTTATCCATTGTTTGCCAATTGCTGTCAGTTGGAGGTATACCTATAATATAAAATAACCAAGGTTTTTGAGAGTCCTGAATATTATTGCTTTAGTAATTATTCTGATAATTGTCTATTTTTCGCAATGCTAAATTAATTCCCTCACCCATCATCGTTTCTCCTTCAGCTTTGAAAGGAGATGGGGCAAATTTATCCATATTCACAAAATTTTGAATTCCTTGCCCATTACTATTAGAATTTATGATAGCTAATTCCACAGATTGGGATATTTTGCTACTTGGTTCAAATTCTTTTTTAAAAGCAGCAATTCCAGCATTTAAGGAATCAATACGTTCACCAGACATCGAACTAGATGTATCTACTACTAGAACAATTGGAATCTTAAGTTCAGCGGAGTGTGCTGGTCAACTTTTCTTTTCTAAGTTTGGGGGAAGAGAATGTGTTGTTGGCGATCTGGAAAGTAATGGCGTGGATGTTCCTTGGTTAAGTTGAAGGTTGCCTGCAAGTCCAGTTAAATGTTCTATTTGCAATAAATTAAATAAATTTGACGCAGAGTCTCCTGAACCACTATTACCACCAGTCATCATAATTTGAGGATAATTAATTTGGGTTTGAGCCAGTGCATCCGACCATTTTCCTTGTATTTCTATTTGAGCATAAAGTTCAGGGTTAAGAGTAGCAACTTTGGTATGAACCCTAATTTATTAGATTAATCCACAATTAAAAAAACGTGGTAAGAGAACTTCAAAAGTTTCTTTCCAGCGAATGCGGTTGATTTGGTAATTTTTTTGATCGGGAAAACTTAAAGAAGGAAGATGTCCTGGTTTTGCTTCACTAGAAAAATTAAAATCATCATACCTTTCTATCCATTTTCTACCATCATACCAACCGATATATTTTGCAAATTTGTTCTTGTAAATTGAAAAATTAAATTCTCCTGGCCTGCCTTTACATTTACACCAAATTTTTGCTTTAACACTGAAACCAAAATTACCGTTGCTGTATTCAAACCAAAGTTTATCCATGATTTTTAATGCTTCATCAGGTATTTTTTGTATGTCTTCACTGTCTAGCCGTGTTATCAAATCTCTATTTTTTGGAACGTGATTAGAACTTTCAATACTGTCAGCAATTTCTATCATTAATCTCATAGTTTCTAAATCAGCTTCTTTCCACTTTTTTTTTTGCAGAAAATCTTCTAATTTACCATAAATTTCTGGGTCGAAATTTGGTTCTAAAATAGTAGTTTCTTCTGGTTTTTGTGGAACCTGCCGATCTATAGGTAATTCTATAGGAGGAATTGATATTGGTAGTATTGATAGTTCTGGTAGTGGATATGTAGGAGAAATATTAATTTTTTGATTTTTATCTTGTTCCAGTATATCTCTAATTTCTTTTAATAAGGTAAGACCTTTATTTTTATGATGTAATTTACTAAAAATTTTATGCAATTCGTCTATATTTAGACCATTACATAGGCTTAAAAAATCAGATAAAATTACTCGCAGAGATTCATTTAGCCTCAAGTTACTAATATCAAAGCCCCCTTATTCTAGAGTATTTATAAATAATTCATACCTTTTATAAACTTGTAAAATATCC
>NZ_JAAHGK010000564.1:0-4653 GCF_010672505.1 Okeania sp. SIO2B9
TCCCAATTAGTCTAAAGTTTATATGAAAGTTGTCAGTAAAACTTTCATATAAACTTTAGACTAATTGGGGTAAATCGAAAAACTAGCTTTGGTTCATAACAAGTAAGTGAGACTTTTGAAAAAAAGAATCAGACTCAAGCAAAATCTTGATTTACTAAATGATCCACAGATAGAGTAGAAAGCTTAGGTGATAGTGTAACCTTGCTATTAGTAAGTTATGAGGAGTATGTCAAAAGTAATAATTGATTGCTATCATACTCCTCATAATTTCTATCAGTGAAGGGCAGGTGCAAAAGGGACTTTGTTAAACTAACTCAGGAAATATACAACCCATAACGGATGCAAGAAAAAAAATAATTGCAGGTTTTTGGTAAAATTTCCTCTAGTAACATAATAATTAGCAAGCATTAAGGAGATAAAAAAAAATGGTAATGTCATCTGATACAAGTGAAAAAAGCTTGAAGCAACAAGCAAACACGGTTGTTTTAGAGTTTGGAGGAGCTAAGAGTGACGATATCGATGATTTACGCAGAGGTGAGGGTAAGGTATTCAAAAGAATAGGCCAAACAATTGAAAAACTACAAGAATCAGGCGAAATTTCAGATAACATACAGCCCATAATTGTTATTTTAAAGAAAAAGAAAAGTAAAAAAGGACTTTTAGACTAAGAAGATTTTCTTACTATTTATTATAGTGAGTGTAAGTGTTGTAAGTTCCTTTAAAAGTTTCATAACTTAAGTTATGACTGGTGGAATAATGGTTTGATTGACTTCGAGTATTATGCTCGAAGTTATGTATGTTAGGTGAAATAGTGATTTTAGGTTCTTAAACTTATCTCCTAGTATTTAAGTAAAACTTGAATAAATTTCAGAGAAAGGTATGAGGTCTAAAAATTATAACATTTTTCCTGACAACATAAGTTAAATTAAGTAGTAAAAATTTAGGGAGAAAACAAAAATGAAACAACAAGCCAACACTATTATTTTAGAAATGAGTGGTGCAGATAAAGACGATATCTATGATTTTCGGAGGGGCGAAGGTAAGATCTTTAAAAGAATACGCTCGATTATAGAACAGTTAAAAGAAGAAGGTGAAGTGGATGAAAATGTACAGCCTGTAATTGCCCTAGTCCAGAAAAAGAAAGATAAAAAGGGACTCTTAGACTAGAAAAATTAAAACCTACGCAATGTACTAATTTTGCTTTCAAGTAGATAGCGAAATATCTTAACAGATAGAGTTGCGCTTTAAGTCCAATAACAATTCAATTAACTATGAAATCAAGCCCCCGCCTGTAGAGTGAGGGCTTGATATTTTTTTCCTGAAGGTAAATATTTTTTTTATGTAAAGGTGTATCAAAATCCCTTATACTACTTAAGAAATTATAAGCTCAAGTTGATAACGTGAACATACTATTAGTCTGCACAGAAAAGTTACCAGTGCCTAATGTCCGAGGTGGGGCTATCCAGACATACATAGACGGTATTCTACCTTACCTAAAACGAGAGCATGAAATCACAGTATTCTCCATAGCAGACCCTGATTTACCAGATCGAGAAATTAGAGACAATATTCGTTACGAGCGCACTACTGCCAACACTTCAGAAGAATACTATCAAATAGTAGCCAAATTTGTAGAAAGGAAAAATTTTGATTGGATAGTAATTTACAACCGTCCCAAGTATGTGTCCTTGGTTGCCAAAGCAGCTCCCAATAGTCGCTTTCTTCTTAGTATGCATAACGAAATGTTCTATGCTAAAAAAATTGAACCACAAGAAGCAATTAAATGCCTGGAACGAGTAGAAAAAGTAGTGACAGTCAGTAAATTTATTGCTGATGGTATTGCTAAGTTATTTCCAGAATATAAACACAAGCTGCAACCGGTATATGCTGGAGTAGACCTCAAGCGCTTTCAGCCAAGGTGGGCAGAAGGAGTAAAAGAGAAACGAGAAGCAATGCTGGCGACTCATGGGTTGGAGGGTAAAAAAGTAGTCCTCTGCGTGGGAAGGTTGACAGATAAAAAAGGACCTCATCTGTTAATATCTGCGATCGCCAAAATAATCAAAAAACATCCATCTGCTGTATTATTGCTAGTAGGAAGTAAATGGTACGGCAATAACAATGAAAATGATTATGTCCGTGAAATTAAAGCAGAAGCAGAAAAGTTAGGGCAAGCAGTTCAGCTGACTGGTTTTATCTCACCATCAGAAGTAGCAGATTACTTTTTGTTAGGGGATATATTCGTGTGTGCATCTCAATGGGAAGAGCCTCTAGCTAGGGTGCATTATGAAGCTATGGCAACAGGACTATGCACTATTACTACTGCTAGGGGGGGAAATCCTGAAGTAATTGTTCCCGGAAAAAATGGTATTGTCATCTCAGACTACGACAATCCTGATGCCTTTGCTACTGAGATCAACTACTTATTGTCAAAACCAAAGAAGAGTGAAAAAATGGGAAGAACAGCACGTGATCTAGCAGAATTATATTACAGTTGGTCAAGAGTAGCTTGGGATATTTTGAGTATTATTAATGACTCAACATCAATTTCGGTAGAAACGCTACAAGACATAAAAGAAACTAAGGAAGCAGGATAAATCTAAATTTGTCCGCATTTTGTGAAAGGAAAAAAAGGATATAAAGTCTAAATATTTCTTAGCTTAGTCTGATTTTCATAGGTATTGGTAAACATAAAACTAAAAGCAATAGCTGCACATTAATATATGAAAAATGAGCAATAATTTTCGGCGTTGTTGAATAAATGTATGATTTCACAGGATTCAAGAGTCAGGATTCAGGAGGACTAAGCCAGGAGTCAGTAGGTAGAAAGGAGTTTTTCGGTGATTAAATAGGAAGAAATAGGTATAATTTGCACTATTGTTTTGGCTAAAAATTTACCACTAGTTGAATTTCTCAAATCAGCAACGCCGAATTTTCTAAATTAATTGATCTTCTCCAGTATCGCTCCCTAAATCAATCCGATCAAAAAGCTTACACTTTCCTTAAGAATAGTGAAAAAGAAATAGAAAGTATCAGTTACAGAGAATTATAGCGCTGCGCGCAGGCAACAGGCAATAGGGGGAATAAAAAGCTGATAATATAAGATTTTAGCTATTGGACACCTCCTGCAATTTGTAAATATGCCAGCGCACATTGCTATAGATGAAAAAGCACAGGCGATCGCTGTAGAGCTTCAAAAGCAGCAGATGGGTAGCAAAGAAAGGGCGTAGTATCTGGTGATGGTGCCTATGATATAGCTGCCGCACTTGCTCCACCAACAGCGCAATTGCTACCAGGAGGCCAAAAACAGAGGTGCAAAACCAATCATACCACCTCGTAAAGATGCCGTGCCACAGCACAGCATGGCAAGAGCAAAGCTTCACCCCATCCCAGGGATGAAAACCTTAGACAGATTCATTTTGTAAGGTGGGGTGAAATAAATGGAAGCGCAAGAGTGGTTACTATCGACGTTCCCTATCTGTTTGCGCAGCATTCCGTAGGAAAACTATACTGAAACAAAAATGGTTATTCTTAAGTTGGATAGCAGTTTTTATTACCACCAGCTTTATATAAGCAGTGATTTTGCCGCGATTAAATACCGACTTCGTGGGATTTATAAATCATAAAACAAGATGCTTGTCAATCCCATAAAATCAACCCATTTTGAAAAAAAGGCGCTGCTGAATCAAGGGATGAATCTTTTTTGAACAGGTAAATCTCATCCTTAATACTTCATACTTCTTTTTTGTCCAAGCATACAATTCATCCCACAAATATGCAACGCCGAAAAAAAAGTACACCTTTCCTCTTAGACTTTAGACAGTAATGGATATGTCCCTTTTATTTCTATCGCAAGAGAAATGTTCCTTTGGGGAGGGTCATAAATCCGTGAAAGTAAATTCCTGCCAGGCGTTCGCGCCTCGGCCAAGAAAAAAAAGAGCGATCGCCCCAGGATATAAGCGATCGCTCTTACTTATAGCGGTTTTCACAAAGGTAGACTACAGAAAAATATAAGTATGTTTGAAGTTTGATAAGTTACAAACTTGATAGCTGTATTCTATGTTAATGAAAACCGCTATAATAAGCAAAATAGGCGAACACTCCCCCAATCGAATCGGTTTCTCGGCATCACCAGCAAAAGCAAAGGCGATTGCTCCCCAATGCGATCGCCAGTTTGTATATCTTTTTTTCATAATCGCTGATACGGCGGTTATGATTCATCGCTTGTGACAAAAGAAAAGGTGGGTCTAAGATTGCGATTAGTAACCGTAACCTTGGGGTTTTAATGCAGAAACATAGCCTTCATTTACTTCTACTGAAAAGTAAGCAAATAACTCCGTACAAGTTGATGTACGTCTAAACCAATACACTCAGAATTGCTTTCACATAAGTTAGAACATTCTTGTAGGCCATAAACTGTAGTAGTATCAAGCTCTCGACCTCGGATAAATACATCAGGCGACAAGGGTCTCATGTCTGCAAGAGCTGGCATTACATTATATTGGGTGTTTTTCAAAAAGGACTTCCAGACTATTTTTACCTCTCCCTCAGATGAAGACCTTTTTCTCTAATATTTTCTTAATTTTTCCTTCTCAGCAGCTTTAGCAATCTAACAACTACAGACATATAGATGAGGGCTCGCCGAGTTATATTGCT
>NZ_JAAHGK010000565.1:0-4648 GCF_010672505.1 Okeania sp. SIO2B9
TAGGTAATATTCCTAATGAAATTAAGTTCAATTCTACAGGTTGGTATCGTGCCCTGGAAGGTTATACCACAGGATATAAAAAATTAGCAGACCAAAGCGTTGATGCTGTATTAACACCAGAAACAGCTTTACCTTTTTTGTGGACAAATCAAAATAATCGTAGATTCCTTTCTTTTTATCAAGCAATTTTAGACAAAGAAGTAGTAGCTTGGGTCGGTGGTTATGGCAAACAAGATAATAATCTGACTAACAGTTTATTTACTATAGATAATACAGGAGAAATTTTTAGTCGTTATGACAAAATTAAATTAGTACCTTTAGGAGAATTTATTCCTTTCAATGAAATTTTAGGAAAACTAATAGATAGACTCTCACCTTTAGACGCTCATTTAGTACCTGGAAAAACAGACCAAATATTTGAGACACCCTTTGGCAAAGCAATAGTTGGAATTTGTTATGACTCAGCTTTTTCCCAAGTATTTCAAAGACAAACCGCAGCAGGAGGAGAATTTATTTTAACAGCAGCTAATAACGCCCATTATAGTCCCACAATGCCAGCTCAACATCATGCTCAAGATGTAATGCGGGCAATTGAAACTGATAGATGGGCGGTACGAGCAACTAATACAGGTTATTCTGGAATTGTAGATCCTCACGGTAGAACAATTTGGCTATCTGGAATTAATACTTATGAAACTTATTCAACCACAATTTATCGGCGAAATACCCAAACTTTATATGTAAAATTGGGTGATTGGTTAACACCATTATTAGTGATGGGAGGAATTTTAATAAAAATAATTATCTGGTCAAAAATATAGCAGAAGTAAGAAGGAAGAAGACATTTAGTTATCTAGAAGAGAAGGAGGAAGGTTGATTATTGATATTCCGTTGTTTTAGATATTCTATAAGTCAAGAGCAGTAATGGCAGTTGCTACAAAACAATAATTAATCAAAACAAATGAATAAAAAATTGTTGATATATATATTTTAACAAGTAGGTATTGATGCTTTAGCAGCAGGTAAACCACCTGATATTTTTTTCTCTAAAAAAGCAGAACATACTTTAATTCCTCAATGGGCATCAGAAGGAAAATTAGTAGATGTTTCAGATCTAATTAAACCTATAAAAAATTTCTACAGCGATAGTGCTTTTAAATCTGCTTATTTGTGCAATATATTATGCTGTACCATTGAAGAAGGAGACAGGAGACAGCTATACTGGAGACAGGAGGAAAATTACATGGGGATTCGCTCCCCCAAGTAATGCGTGAACACCCCCGTTGACGGTGGGGTATTAAACCCACAAAGAAAATGATAATTCCAGGTATAAGGCCAGTTTGAGACTAAACTAAGTAAATCTTCTCTTCTTCTATTTCATAATTTATGGTACATGAGTGCAGGTTAGGACATTTTACTTCCTGTTCCCTTTGAACTAAAGTATTTTGTCCTAATGGTACTTATATTAAATCAGGATAATTAGTGATCAAAAAACCTATTATCTCAATAACAAGACAAATCTCCTGATTCTCCCTACTACCCCACTAACTTAATTTATAAATATTCAACCAGACATCATAATCAAAATTATACATTTTATCCAGACATGATATTATGCCTAAGTGGCCAAAAAATAGAAAAATAGATGACAGCAGCAAATACCCAAAAATTAGACGTATTTGGCGTAGGTAACGCCTTAGTAGACATCCTAGCATTTGTAGAAGAAGACTTAATCACTAAACATTCTCTCCAAAAAAGCGGGATGACTCTGATGGATGCTCCAACACAAGGAGGAATATTGCATGACCTAGAACACATACCCTTACAAATGCGTTCTGGAGGGTCAGCAGCAAATACCATGATAGCGATCGCTCAGAGTGGAGGAACGGGTATTTTTGTGGCCAAAGTCGCCAACGATCCTAATGGTGAGTTGTACCGTCAAGATATGCTCGACTCCAAAATTGAATTTAATGTAGTTCCTACATCTACAGAAAATGGACCTACTGGTACTTGTGTGGTACTGACAACTCCTGATGCCGAACGTACCATGTGTACTAATCTGGGAGTATCTGTGAGTCTCAGTGCTAATGATATTGATGCAGAACAAATTAAGCGTTGTAAATACAGTTATATAGAAGGTTATTTGTGGACTGGACCGGATACAAAGCAAGCTTGTATTCAAGCAATGGAAGATTCTAAGCGTCAAGAAGTTAAAGTGTGTTTTACTTTCTCTGACCAGTTTTTAGTAGATATGTTTGCTGATGACTTCCGCGAAGTAGCGTCAAATTATTGTGATGTATTATTTTGCAATGCTGATGAAGCTCGTAGTTTCTGTGGAATTGAGTCTTTAGAAGAATGTGCTATTAAAATTGGGGAGTTGGTAGAAACAGCTTTTATTACTAATGGTAAGGAAGGTTGTTTAGTTGCCAAAGATCAAAAAATTACTCCTGTACCAGGGTTTCCTGTGAAAGCGATCGATACTGTTGGTGCGGGGGACGCTTTTGCGGGAGGTGTGTTATTTGGCCTTACCCATGGTTACACACCTATTCAAGCTGCACGTTGGGGAAATTATCTAGCTTCTGCTGTTGTACAAATTCAAGGTCCGCGTTTAGAAGGTTCTTGGGAAGATAAATTTCAGGAAGTAATATCATCTCCTAATTGAAGAATGTTATAGGTTTTAGGTTAATGGTTAATGGTTCAATCTTATTGAGTGTATCAATCTTAACAAGTTTGTAGACTCTACAGGTAGCTGTGGGGTTTGAAAACCCAACTGCTCCGAATAGTGCTGAAAAATTTTCTTCCTAATACTGGCGTTGCTGATTCTGGGTATGATTTGAGAATTTTGTATTTGGGATTTTTTATTTTGGATGGTTTGAACTACTTGTTAATATTAATTCCCAGATCCGGTGTTCCCTATTCCCTATTCCCTATACACCTACTTTCATACCTTAATTCAGCAATGACCTAATACTTAAGACCTAACGCTCAAAACACAATGGAAACGTAATTCCCTATTCCCTATAAACCTACTTTCATACCTTAATTCAGCAATGCCCTAATACTTAAGACCTAACGCTCAAAACACAATGGAAACGTAATTCCCTATTCCCTATAAACCTACTTTCATACCTTAATTCAGCAATGCCCTAATACTTAAGACCTAACGCTCAAAACACAACGGAAACGTAGCGACGATAATACACAGTATTTCAAGTTGATGAGGTACGGCAACAAAGATTTTTCAACCAGTTTTTCTGAATGGTGAGAATTTATCAAGTTAAGGACTGTACCTCATTTACTAGGAATCTGTTCTATATTTAGAGAACGACTCCAGAAGGCAAAAGTGGGAAAAACATTTCCCTGTCTAAAAGCGATCGTTAGTCTATGTTTTAACCCATTCTTTACTCTACAAAAATTATACAAGAGAGTCAGAAGACAGGACCAGTTATAATACCCCACAAATAATTTTAGGAGATTTAAACTAGAGATGTATTTCAATACGCACAGTGTGAGAAATATATCTTTGTTTTTTTTCATATCTCCCTGCTTTGTGTTTATTAGACATCTCCGAAAAAGAATAGACTTTTTGCAGAAATAGGCAACAGTTGTGCGACCCCACGGGGTTCGACAGACGCAAAGGAAAAGGCATCAAGAGAAGCAACAGGGAAGAAATTTTCTGAAAAAAAGCGCAAAAAATGCTTTATATGTGTAATGTGTAATTTCCACTTTTATGTCTATTTAATTTATAAGTATTCAATCAGAGTTGAAAAAACCATCTTCTGACTTCAATGGCAAATCTCTCCCTGCTCTCTACTTACTGCTTTTCTCCCTAGCTAAATGTAGCAAAATTTTGAGATTTGGTATTATGGCAGGGAATAGGGAATATCAAATCCGTTTAATTGCACATAGCTCCAATTTAGACAGATAGGGAATAGTGAAATTTATAGCAATACTAAAAACGTTGAAGGGTTTAGCATCCTCTACAGAGAACAGACTACTGAATTGAAGTGAGGTTGTTCAACCAGATTTCATATAACAGGCAATAATGGGAAAAGTATTTCCTTATCTAACGTTCATCATCAGTCTATTTGCTCACCAAATCGTTCCTTTCTATATGATTTAAAAATTTAGTTGATTTTAGTGATTTTGTTGAATAATTATTAAAGATTTAAGCTCAGTCTTAAAGCCAAATTAAACAACAAACAAGTTGTTTATTAAACAAGATGAAAAAAATGTAATAAAATGTGAATCAAGTGGTTCAAAAAAATAGTAATATGTAACAATATAAATAAATTAAAACTTGAATAAGCAGGCAGTAAATATTAAGTAAATATCGACTACTATCAAAAGCAAATACCAAGAGCAGTAAGTTGAGGAGTATTATAGAAATGGAAACTGCCACGAAAGATACTAAAAGCAAAGATTATCAACAACAAAAAAAGGGTCATCCTAGTGGCGATAAACGCTTTAAACAGTTAGATATTACAATGAAGCGGAATCAATATCGTCAAGATTCTTTAATTGAAGTATTGCATAAAGCACAATCAGTATTTGGTTATTTAGAATCTGATGTTTTGATGTATATAGCACGAGGTTTAAAGTTACCATTGAGTAGAGTTTATGGAGTAGCAACTTTTTATCATATTTA
>NZ_JAAHGK010000566.1:0-4642 GCF_010672505.1 Okeania sp. SIO2B9
ACCTGCCGGACCTACTGGACCTGCCGGACCTGCGAGACCAGGAGCACCATCTAGTCCTGGAGCACCAGGAGCACCATCTAATCCTGGAGTTCCTGGTACACCTGCCGGACCTACTGGACCTGCTGGACCTGCGAGACCAGGAGCGCCATCTAATCCTGGAGTTCCTGGTACACCTGCCGGACCTACTGGACCTGCTGGACCAGGAGCACCAGGAGCGCCATCTAATCCTGGAGTTCCTGGTACACCTGCCGGACCTACTGGACCTGCTGGACCAGGAGCACCAGGTATTAGTGGAATAGGAACTTCTACAAACTGATTAGAAGGAATTGACGGCCCAGGGACTAACTCAACACCTGTTACAGTTACTGGTTGTCCAGGTACAAGGGTTTCAATTTCATTAGAAACTACTTGTTGTGCATCTGGAGCTTGAATTTGTTGTGCTGCGATAGAAGAATCATTTTTTTCTAATAGTGCTAATACTCTGTAAGTCTGAGCATCTTCACCTACTGCTTTGACTTCTAGGTATTTTTTGCCAGCTATTTCTATATCTGATATTTGTAATTCATTAGCTATCACCCCATCCAATAGGAATGGAATTTGTAACCCATCCAGATTATTATCTGCAAATGAAGTTACTACATCACTTTCACTATCTAAGTCTGGAATAAATAAATTTCTTAAATTTGATCCTGCTACAGTTTCAGGACTAGGCTGCATAAATGCAATTTCATTGTCAAATAATATCGGGATTCCATTGTTAGTTATGATCTCTACACTGACATCTTGTAGTGCTATTTCTCCTTCATTGCTCAAAGCATCTTCAGAGAAGAATAAGACTAAGTTTTCCTCAGCCGAATTACCAAGTGGAAGAGGAACCGAAAGTGTGCTCGGTTCCTGAAAAAAGTTAGGAGAACCGTCCATTGGCTATTTTTCTCAATAAATAAAATAATTTCTCCCAAATTATAAGTGAGAATTTCACTTTTGAAAATAATAATTATATATTTATAGCTATAGACATACTAGGTACATTTAAGTAATTCTAAATTTATTAACTGGCCAAATATTTATGCTATCCAAAGCTAAATTTTTCTTGAATTCAAAGACCTAAACAATTTATACTTAACTTTGATTGAAATAGATGCCATATTTAAAAACTTTCAAACTAAATTTCTCTAAAGCTATTAATCTTTGAGGGTTTTATAAATGCAAACACATCAGATACCATTCCAGCTTATAATTTTTTTAGTCTCAATAATTTACTGAATGCCTATATTAATTCCATGAGATACTGTGCACTTTAATATTATGTAAAAGAAACGATTCAAGAAACATTTCAATATCTAACTAAAAAAAATAAATAAATTTAAGGACGTTGATTTTTTTCTAAAGTTCCCTAATGACAAAATACATAACACAATACTTAAACTATTAAGATTTTCTTTTGAACTCTAATTCTGAATTTACACTCAATCAAAATGACTAACTCAACAGACATTCTTACCTTGGCACGTTGGTTAGCAGCCGACTTTAGTAACCAACAACAAGCCTTTGAAAACCCTCCCCTCTTTGCCCACATTCGCGTTTGTATGCGTCCACTGCCCTATGAACTCTTAAATGGACTCAGCCTCTATCTAGAGCAAGCTTACGACATTACCCTTAATCAACCCTACCGAGTCCGAATACTAAAATTAGTCCCTGCAGCAGACCATATCGATATTGAAAACTACGCCATAGATCAAGAAGAAGCATTTTACGGAGCTTCTCGCGATCCTCAACGCTTACAAGCATTCAAAACTGAACAAATACAGAAACTACCTGGTTGTAACTTTATTACAAAATGGACTGGTAATAGCTTTAAAGGTGAAGTAGAACCAGGAAAAGCTTGTACTGTAGTCCGCAAAGGCCAAACTACCTACTTAGATAGCCATTTTGAGATAGATGAACATAAATTTATTAGCCATGACCGAGGTCGCAACCCTGAAACTGATGAGCATATCTGGGGAGCAATTGCTGGGCCTTTTGAATTTATTCGTTGGACTAGCTTTGCCAACGAAGTTACTTTATAAATCTTCTTAAATATCAGAAAATTTGCTACTTCAACTTTTCTAAATAATTAGCAGTATTAACACAGATACTGGGAATCAAAGTTCATTAGGGTAATAAGACTTATTCATTAGAATTTTTAGCTATTCCGCCGAGAAGCCCCCCCGCTCTACCGATAGATGAGCGTCGTATGGGATAGGCGGGTCAATTCAGGGGTTCAATGCCCCGAAAATTGACAAATGGATTTGTAACTCAAATCTATAATCTTGCGCGACTATAGTTTATAGGAAATTCAATTCACTCTAATATGTTGCGAGTTGTCAAAGTCAGATTATATCCAAATACACAATAAAAGCAGTTGCTAGAGCAAAGCTTTGGTAATTGTCGTTGGCTGTGGAATTACTCTCTGAACTTGATGAACGAAACATATAAAAACACTGGTAAAGGATTATCAGGTTATGAGGTGAAAAAACTTATACCTTCTCTTAAGAAAGAACATGAATGGTTAAAGCTAACCTATTCTCAGTGCTTACAACAAGTCTGTTTAAATCTGGGTGTTGCTTTTAACAACTTCTTTGAGAAACGAACTAAATACCCTAGGTTTAAATCAAAACATGGCAAGCAGTCTATTCAATATCCTCAGAATGTTACAATTCTTAAACAGGGCTTAAAACTTCCAAAAATAGGAGAAGTTAAAGCTATTGTCCATAGACTTGTTGAGGGTAAAATCAAAACCGTTACTGTATCTAAAAATCAATGCCATCAATATTTTGCTTCTATATTGTTTGAGGATTCTCAAGAAAAACCAGCAGAACGCACTGATGGTAAAGCAATAGGAATTGACGTTGGTTTAACCCATTTCTGTATTACCAGTGATGGTTCTAAGTTTGACAATCCTAAGTTTTTAACTAAATATGAAAACAATTTAAAATGGAAGCAACAGCAATTATGTAGAAAGAAAAAAGGTTCTAATAACTGCAACAAAGCCAAAAAGAAAGTTGCTATAGTTTATCATTTTCTTTGTGGGTTTAATACCCCACCGTCTACACGGTGTTCAAAATTACTTGGGGTTAGAATCCCCATGTAATTTTCCTCCTGTCTCCTGTCTCCTGTCTCCTGTCTCCTTCTTCAACGTAAAATTGCTAACTGTCGTGAAGATTTTCTACACAAGCTATCGCGTAGGATAGTTGACGAAAACCAAGTCATAGTAACTGAAAATCTTAATGTCAAAAGAATGATGAAAAATCATTGTCTAGCCAAGGCAATAGGACAAGTTGGATGGGGAATGTTTATGACTATGCTGAAGTATAAGGCAGAAAATGAAGGCAAGGTTTATCAAGAGGTTGATAGATTTTTCCCCAGTTCTAAAACTGGCCATATTTGCTTAAACCAAGTAGGAAGTTTACCTCTTGATGTCAGACAGTGGACTTGTGAAAATTGCCAGACAACCCATGACAGGGATATCAATGCTGCAATTAACCTCAGAGAGGAGGGACTACGAATTTTGACCTGTGGGACGCGGGACAAAGCCTATCGCCAGACTGTAAGTCGTATTAATAGAGGACGTAAGAAATCTACTACTACGCTGGTCTCTGGGTTGTGGCCTATGTTGTACGCTTGCGTCAGCGCCGGGACAGTTCACCCAGTTGCATTTGATTTAAACAAGAAATGCCATAAAGTTCCAATACCTGATACATTAAGCCAATATCAGTAAGCAAGATTCAAAGTAAGTTTATGAAAGTCCTGGTAATTGGTGGCGATGGCTACTGCGGTTGGGCAACCGCTCTTTATCTTTCCAATCAAGGTTATGAAGTAGGTATCCTAGACAGTATGGTTCGGCGACACTGGGATATGCAACTTCAAGTCGAAACTCTGACACCTATTGCCCCGATCCAACAGCGCATTCAACGTTGGAAAGAGTTGACTGGCAAAAAAATTGACTTATATGTAGGAGATATCACTGACTATAATTTCCTGAGTAACACACTACGTCAGTTTGAACCAGAATCTATAGTCCACTTTGGCGAACAGCGTTCTGCTCCATTTTCTATGATTGACCGCGAACACGCTGTTATGACTCAGGTCAATAATGTAGTGGGGACGCTAAATATTCTTTATGCAATGAAAGAGGACTTCCCAGATTGTCACTTGGTGAAACTGGGAACTATGGGAGAATATGGTACACCTAATATAGATATTGAAGAGGGCTATATCACCATTGAACATAATGGGCGCAAAGATACTCTTCCTTATCCTAAACAACCAGGTTCTTTCTACCATCTAAGTAAAGTTCACGATAGTCACAACATTCACTTTGCCTGTAAAATATGGGGACTTCGTGCCACAGACCTCAATCAAGGAATCGTATACGGTGTTGCACTAACTGGCCTCCTAAGTGATGAAATAATCAAAGATGAACTCTTGATTAACCGTCTGGATTATGATGCAGTTTTTGGTACAGCTCTCAATAGATTTTGTATTCAAGCAGCTATTGGACACCCACTGACTGTGTATGGCAAGGGTGGACAAACTCGTGGCTTGTTAGATATTAGAGATACAGTCCGTTGCATGGAAATAGCGATCGCTAATCCTGCAGAAG
>NZ_JAAHGK010000567.1:0-4634 GCF_010672505.1 Okeania sp. SIO2B9
TATTCTAATTACTATAAAGGGAATATAAAAGGCTACTACTAAAGTATTTTTTGTGTTTATACTTCTATTGATTAAAGCACAATTAATTGTAATTTTATAGTAGCGATATAGTAGCGATCTAGTAGTGAAGTACTATTATATAGTGCTGATTATTGTGCTACAAAAAAATATTTATCTCCAATACCTCCATTGCAATTTTAAATATATATAACCCTGATGGGAGATCTTATACAAATTCCCATGGATTAATGCTATGCTTAGGTAGCACTTCAGTTATCAAGTAATTAACACAGGTTGAATAACTTTTTTGCTAATTAGTAGCTCAGTTAATGTTAATAATTATTATCTTTACTTCCCCTCCTGGGAGGGGGAGGGGCGAGGGGTGGGTTCCCTCCCTGTACAGACCTTGCAGACAAGGTCTTGTAGGGGCAAACGGCCGTTTGCTCCTACTCTCCTACCCCCGGCTCAAGAAAATGTAGAAAAGTTTTTGATAAATGGTATTAGGTATCTCTAGAAAAGAGGAATTAGGAGTAAATAATTGATGTGTATAGTGCAATAATTGATTTGATTTTTGATTATTGGAAATGTCTATTCATGTACTTAAATATAGGGAGATAGAGAGATGGTAAATATGGGGGGGATTTTCACCTTTTTCCCCTATTCTATTTCTCGATATCCTGACTTCTGTACGTCGTCCTACCGATGGCTCCCCTACCTGAGTCCTTTGCCAAAAATTCGTACCTTTACAAAGATACCAAATGGCCTCTATATAGCATTTTTAATATTTGCTTAGTGATTTTTGATGTGAAATCACCACAATATAAATAGTTATCCGGATTTTACCCACTTATGAAGAATACTTAAATATAATTCCTACTATATATAGGGATTATTACACATTACTAATCTCATCAAACTTGAGGAAAATCTTCATGCAAGAAACAAAAAATAATCAACTCTTTACTGAAATTTCTTCAGAAGAGTCTGCCACTATTAATGGTGGTCATGGCTATTATGGTCGTCGGTATTATAGTTATGGCTATCGTAGTTATTACCGTAGTCACCCTGTACGTTACTACTCCCGTCGTCGCTACTATGGCTATAGGTCTAACTGCTACTAATTTAAACTTATTAGTTGAATTCCAAAGCACTTTTAAAGAGCTTTTTAGCAACCTCTAAAGAATCGCTAATCAAAAAAAATTCTCCGGATTCTGGAATTCACCAAGGAAAAATACATTAGAAATAGCAAGATAGTTAAATAAATATCGATAATTTTTAACCATCTTGTAAACACAATTAATCAAGAGGATAATCTTATGCAAGAAACTCAAAACACTGAATTATTTTCTGAGCTTTCTACCGAAGAATCTGCCACTATTAATGGTGGTCATCATTTCGATGATTGTTACGATTATGGTCGTTTTCGACGTTATTCTCGTCGCCCTGTGAGTTATCACTACCATAGTTATCGCTATAGTCGTCCTGTACGTTACAGCTATAGACGTTACGATTGCTACTAAAAATTGGCTATATAATTACAACTTTTTAAGTTGAATTTATAGTTGAATTAAATTTAGCACCTATAGTTTTATAGGTGCTTTTTTATAACAATTGAATTCTGAGTACTGGAATTTAGACTAAATAGTTGAACAGATTTTCAAAGAAAAGAGGTACAAAGTTTTATTGCTCTAGGGAACACCGGATCTGGGAACAGGCAACAGGAAATACAGGAATAAATAGTCTTATAACTGTACCTCACTATCTTTAAAAGTGCTGTAAGCTGCTTGGCAACTGCTATACCTACTTCCCCTCTTGATTGCGAATATCGCACATTTCATTTTCTCAAGCATCAACCAAAATTATCAGGTGTGTGGAGGGAAAATATCTACTATCGCAATAGTCATTTACCAAAATTATCAGGTGTGTGGAGGAAAAATATCTACTTCCTCTCTTTGTTGCGAATGTCGCAATAGTCATTTCATTTCGTTAAGCACCATTGATCAGGTGTGTGGAGAGAAAATATCTACTTCCCCTCTCTGTTGCGAATGTCGCAATAGTCATTTCATTTTATCAAGCACCATTGATCAGGTGTGTGGAGGAAAAATATCTACTTCCCCTTTCTGTTGCGGATGTCGCAATAGTCATTTCATTTTATCAAGCACCATTGATCAGGTGTGTGGAGGAAAAATATCTACTTCCCCTCTCTGTTGCGGATGTCGCAATAGTCATTTCATTTTATCAAGCACCATTGATCAGGTGTGTGGAGGGGACATGATGTAATATCATTTCCGCTTGAATACTTATTCTTTGGTAGAAGGAAGACAGAAGGCAGAAGATTTTCTTCCCATTGTGATGTAATTTTATACACAAACGATGCTACCGGACATGATATAACAAACCCATACTGACACTTATGTTTTCAATCTAGGTTTGTTATATCTATTGAAGACGTTAAATTTGACAATAACGTTGTAAACCTGCTGTTTCCTGACTATATGCTTCCATATCAATTTTCACAGGTTCGACATTCCAAATTTCCTGACAATATTCATTAATAGTACGGTCAGCTGAAAATTTACCCATATTAATAGAGTTAATAATCGACATCCGAGTCCAATATTCGGGGTTACGATAAGCCTGATTAACTCTTTCCTGACAATCAATATAAGTCTGATAATCAGCAAACAACATATATTCATCTTTTCTTAGTAAAGATTCTACAATTGGATGGAATAAATGTGGTTTGCCAGGTGAGAAATAACCAGAAACAATACGGTCAATAACCTGCCGTAATTCTTGGTTATAAGTATAGTATTGCTCCGGATTATATCCTTGATATTTTAATGCTTTAGCCTCTTCAACATTCAATCCAAATAGGAAGAAATTTTCAGCACCAACAGCTTCGCGAATCTCAATATTTGCCCCATCAAGAGTACCAATAGTTAAAGCACCATTTAGGGAAAATTTCATATTGCCAGTACCAGAAGCTTCCTTTCCAGCAGTAGAAATTTGCTCAGAAAGGTCGGCAGCAGGATAAATTCGCTGACCGATAGATACAGAGAAATTAGGTATAAAAACTACCTTGAGGCGATCGCGTACATCTGGGTCATTATTTACTATTTCCCCTACAGCATTAATTAATTTAATGATTAATTTTGCCATATAATAACCTGGTGCAGCCTTCGCGCCAAAAATGAAAGTGCGGTGCAAAATATCTACATCTGGATTCTGTTTAATTCGATTATAAAGGGTAATAATATGCAGCACATTCAACAGTTGACGCTTATATTCATGGAGTCGTTTTACCTGAATATCAAACAGAGAGTTAGGATTAACTACAATTCCTATTTTTTGCTGAATATAAGCAGCTAAATCTTGCTTATTTTCATGTTTAATCTGACTCCAATTATGACGAAATTCAGGGTCATCAATAAACCTCTCAAGCTGCTTAATTTCCTCTAAATTTTTAATCCAATTTTTGCCAATTTTATCCGTAATTAGTAATGCCAACTTCGGGTTACTAATTAATAACCAACGACGAGGAGTAATACCATTAGTTTTATTCGTAAATTTATCAGGCCAAAATTCGTAGAAATCTCTCAAAACATCTGTTTTCAACAGTTGAGTATGCAATGCTGCCACACCATTGATAGCATGAGCGCCAGTACAGGCTAAATGAGCCATCCGCACGCGTTTTTCAGGAAATTCTTCGATCAGAGACATCCGTGCCAACCGCCCATCATCTCCTGGATAACGTTTCTTAACTTTTTCTAGGAAACGGAAATTAATTTCGTAAATAATTTCAAGATGTCGTGGTAGCAGAGTTGCGAACATACTGACTGGCCAACGTTCTAGAGCTTCTGATAGTAGTGTATGGTTAGTATAGCCAAAGGTGTTTTGAGTAATATTCCAAGCTTTTTCCCACTCCATATCATGTTCATCTACTAACAGGCGCATTAATTCAGCGACCCCTATAGAGGGGTGAGTATCATTGAGCTGAATGGCTGCTTTTTCGTGAAAGTTATCTAAATTGGGATTCCGTGACAAGTGAGTACGAATGATATCTTGCAAGGAACAACTGATGAAGAAATACTGTTGCTCTAAGCGCAACATTTTGCCTTGAAATATATTATCGTTGGGATAGAGAACTTTAGAAATATTTTCAGAGGAAGTTTTGTCTTCAACGGCGCGGTGATAGTCACCGGAGTCAAAAACTTGCAGGTCAAATTCATTACTTGCTTTAGCGCTCCACAGGCGTAGAGTATTTACTGTGTTGGTATTGTACCCAGGCACAAGAGTATCGTAGGGCATTCCAATGACTGTAAGTTCGGGTATCCATCTGACCCGATAGTTGCCTTGTTTGTCTGGGTATGCTTCTGTGTAACCACCGAATTTTATTTGTACTTGGTCTTCATGGCGAGGAATTTCCCAAGGGTTGCCCAGACTTAACCATTTATCTGGCTGTTCAACTTGATAGCCATTTTGAATTTGTTGTTTGAAAATGCCAAATTCATAACGAATGCCGTAGCCTACTGCGGGAATTTCTAGGGTAGCGAGGGAGTCTAGAAAACAAGCAGCTAGACGACCTAAACCACCATTGCCTAAACCGGGTTCTGGTTCTTTTTCGATTAAGA
>NZ_JAAHGK010000568.1:0-4629 GCF_010672505.1 Okeania sp. SIO2B9
TTCTGACCGTCTTTAAAAGAGATAAGAAGCATACACAGAAAGCTAATACATCTGTGTAGGTAAGTCACTCCAGTAATTGTCTTTCAGATTCCAGAGCTTTAACTAAATCTTGATTTCCTTTAGCTCTTGCTGCTTCCAGGCGATGAGCTAATCTTTTTTCTATATTGACTTTATGAACCTCATTTAATTTAACTAGACTTTTTGGTGAGTTTTTGTTCATCATGGACATTTTTTTTCCAATTTTATTATATAATTTACATTTTTAATTTAGCACAGCTAGAAAAAATCAACCAGTCAGGTTACTGAAAACAGTCAGTTACTATTAGCTATAGACACAAAACAAAGTTTGTTTTAGTAAACTATATCTTGTAGAGTCATTCACAAATATTCTGAGTAAATCTTTTTAATAAAATGCCTGAAAGTCTTGATTAGTAATGAATGTATAAATATTCAGCAATAAATTATATAGTTAACTAAGGACTTTGAAAATCATCTTTTTTTATCCCTTAATGAGAGTTTCTCCTAGTTCATTAAATTTTATTAAGTAGACTTTGCAGTCTCATACTAAATATTAGTTAAGCCTTAGAAGTTAAATTTTATCTTTTTATTTTGGGTTTAATACCCCGCCGTCTACACCTATCCATTACCCACATCTTTCTTAACATAAAGCTTGACTGTTAAGACGAGTTATGAGTAAGTCTTGGCTCGGCTTTTTCGGGAGAAAAAATGTATTTTTCCATACTTTTTTTTTGACAACTTCAGTAGTTTTACTTAGCTAAATTGATTTTTTCTCCTTTCTCCCCTGCTCCCTGCTCCCCTGCTCCCCACAAGGGTTTCAAGACTTATGGGTAAGGTATACCGTCTACACCAGGGTCAATTTATTGTCACTAGTGCCGCTACGCGGAAGTTAAAAATCAAAAGTCAAAAGTCAATCATTTTTGATTTGTAATTGTTTTCGGATTTTGTAACTGGTCAGTTATTTCCGCCATCCTGCACTAGAGAAAAAGGGAGTGGGGAACCCACCCCTAACCCCTAGGGTCAATTTATTGTCACTAGAGAAAAATTGTATACTTTGAAATTTCGTACATCTTGCTAGGATTAGTTAACCAAAAATATAGAGTTAAGGACTTACGGAAAGACACTACATATAGTATATAAAAACTATAGCACTATGGTATATATAGTGTTTTTACCATGATAATGCGTAATTCCTGGAGTTGTAAATATTCTCTGACGACAAAGAATTAGCTCTGGCCGTCTACACCTTGTTTACAATTGGTTGGGGTTTGAGTCCCCATCCGTTTTTTCTTCCTTCCTCTCTTGGTGCGCATTCCCTTGCGTCTATCGCCGACGTGGGGTCGCACCGCTTCTTCCTTCTTCAATAATTTAGAAAACATTTGGTTTTTTCTTCCTCACCTAATAAAAAACCAAAAAATCTCTGGATACACGCTACAATCCTCTACTGTAAAGGATTATTAATCAGTCAAAATTCTTAGTTACTTACACAAAAAATTTCAAATTATCTAACATGATAGATTTCTCTAACATTGCGGCGCAACTTAACGCAGGCACTATCCTTCCAGAAGCAATAGTTATAATTACCCTACTTGTAGTTCTCGTTGGAGACCTCATAGTAGGACGTACTTCTGCTAAATGGACTCCCTACGCAGCCATAGTAGGTCTATTGATCGCTATTGTGGCCTTATATACTCAATGGGACAGTACAAATACCATCGGTTTTTTGGGAGGCTTTAATGCTGATGCCCTCAGTGTAGTATTTAGAGGTATCATTGCTCTGTGTGCAATTACCACCATATTGATGTCGGTGGCATACATAGAACAAACTGGGACTCCACTAGGAGAATTTATTTGTATTCTGCTCACTGCTACTTTGGGGGCAATGTTCCTTTCTGGAGCAGATGAGTTGGTGATGATTTTTGTTTCTCTGGAAACCCTGAGTATCTCCTCTTATTTATTAACTGGTTATACAAAACGTGACCCTCGCTCCAATGAAGCAGCATTAAAATATTTACTCATTGGCGCTGCAAGTTCGGCCGTTTTTCTCTATGGCATCTCCCTTCTCTATGGTTTGTCTGGTGGAGAAACTCGGTTAACAGCGATCGCCTCTAGTCTTGCTGATGGATCGAGTGGCGGTGTTTCACTAGCTTTAGTTATTGCCTTAGTATTCGCGATCGCTGGTATTTCTTTCAAAATTTCTGCTGTCCCTTTTCATCAATGGACTCCGGACGTATATGAAGGTTCTCCTACTCCAGTTGTGGCCTTTCTCTCAGTGGGTTCTAAAGCGGCTGGTTTTGCTCTAGCTATTCGTCTTTTGGTGACTGCTTTTCCTTTAGTTTTGGAACAGTGGCATTTTGTATTTACTGCCCTTGCTGTATTGAGTATGGTATTGGGTAATGTGGTTGCTCTGGCCCAAACCAGTATGAAACGTCTACTTGCTTACTCATCTATTGGACAAGCAGGTTTTATTATGATTGGCCTTTTGGCGAATACTGAAGCTGGTTACGCTAGTATGATATTTTATCTGCTAATTTACTTGTTTATGAATTTGGGTGGTTTTACCTGTGTGATTCTATTTTCTCTCCGTACAGGTACAGACCAAATTAGTGAATATGCAGGGTTATATCAAAAAGACCCGTTATTAACTTTAGGGTTAAGTCTTTGTTTGCTTTCTTTAGGTGGTATTCCTCCACTAGCGGGTTTCTTTGGCAAGATTTATTTATTTTGGGCAGGTTGGCAAGCTGGATTGTATTGGTTAGTTTTGTTAGGATTAATTACCAGTGTTGCTTCTATTTACTACTACATTCGTGTGGTGAAAATGATGGTGGTAAAAGAACCGCAAGAAATGTCGGATGTGATTAAAAATTATCCTCCTATTCGTTGGGATATTTCGGGTATGCGTCCTTTACAAGTAGGGTTGATTTTGTCTGTTTTAGCAACGTCTTTAGCTGGAATTTTATCTAATCCTTTGTTTACTTTGGCTAACGATACTATTGTTAAAACTCCTATGTTGAACTCGGTTTTAGTTCACACTGTTGAAACTAATTCGGTAGCTAGTCAACCAAGTTTTTCTTTGTCGCAAAATAATTAGTTCTGATTCTGTTGATTTACTAAAAGTAAGAAATGTTCGACTGGTTGTCGAGCATTTTTTCTGTTCAATAGATAGGTCGAATTGTTTTTATTTAAGTAGAATACCAAACTGGAGAGTACAAAGTTCTGCTAAAAAACAGTTGGCTCTCAAGATTGAAAGTGTTACTGGGAAAGGTTTACAGTACCTACTGTTGTGAATGGAGAATTTTTAACCTTGAGTCCGTGAAACCCTTGACTAGCAATAGTTATTCCCAGAACTTTGCACTGTCTAGTACCAAAGATTTTTATTTAAAGGCAGAAGTTATATCCCCATTCCAAATTCCAAAGTAGAAAAAATTATACATGGGAAAGATTAGTGATATCATGTCCGTTTAATTAGTGATAAAAAACTTTCTTCTTCTGTTCTTCTTTTTTCCTCCTATATGGGCGTTTGCTTGCCCATAACTATCGTTAACGCCACTACTCCTGACTCCTGATTCCTCGGTCGTTATTTATAAGTGTTCAAACGGACATTATATGAGAGGAAAGCAGCAAAAAAAACTATTTATTTCACTTAGCTTATAGCAGAAGAAAGAAGAAGTAAGAAGGAAAAATCTTGCGTTGTTTGGGTTTTAAGCTTTTGATATGTCCGCGATCTTTCCTTTGACTGCTATAACAACCTATTTCTTGGCCTTATAAGGGTTCTCATATTAATGGGGTAGAGTATTTTTTTCTCTTCACTTATTCTCTGTTCCCTTTCCAAAAATCGGCATACATAGCCTAAATTATTAACAGCTTACTAAATTTTTTGTATCTAAAATATTACCTAATTTTCAGGAAATTCAATAGGTAATATCAAGTTCAGTTATCTATTTATCAAGATATTTAGAGTAGAGGATAGTTATATTAGACATAAGTATTTTAGCGGGTTGAATTTATGCCTTTATTTCAACCTACCTCTACATAAAAGTATTCTAGAAATTTTTAACCATTTCAGAATTTTATTAAGAAAACTGAGTAACGGAAAACTATGCTAGAACTTTTAGAGCTTCTGGTTTCAGAATAACTTGAACTCCTGATTCAACTTTAACGTGCCACATACCGTTTGGTAATTGATTTAGCAACTCTACAGCTTTACCTCGGTCTTCTTCTAGTTCTGGACTTGGTGAATCAACTAAAATAACTGTTGTTTTGGTTGACTCTTTTGATGGTATTAAATTAGCAGATAAAGAGGAGTTTAGAGAGGGAGAGTCTTCTGAGAGAGTTGCTAACTGCATTCTCAGTTTGGTTAGTTTATTTTGCAGTTCTTGATTTTCTTTTTGATATTGTTGTGATTGTTCTGTTAGTTCTTGATTTTCCTCGGTTAATCTTTGAACTTCTAGTTTTAATCTCTGAACTTCTACACATTCATCGATACTAATATTACAAGCTTTAGCTATAACTTTTTTTATTAGGGGGCTGTACATAACTTTTCAGTAAATAAATTAGAGTAAATTGTTTTTATGGAGAGAGAAGTTATTCTTTTTCCTAGCTTCTCTTAAC
>NZ_JAAHGK010000569.1:0-4623 GCF_010672505.1 Okeania sp. SIO2B9
CGTCATCCTAGTACTACTCGTTTGGGTTTGACTCGCGCTTTAGCTGAAGATTTGAATTTGGATTTTGACCCTCTCACAGATGACTTTTCTACAATTATTGATGAGAATTTAATTATGGATGGAAAAGTCTGTCGTACTGTGGGTGATGCTGTGGAGTTACTCGAACAAAAAGCAGCTAATTTAGTCGAAAATTTAATTAACCAAAATCAGATTAACTCTCCCTTCCAACAGACAAATAAAGAATTAGAATGGATTCGTCAAAAACTTCTACCTTCTCTGCAAAAAACAGACCAAGAAATTATCAACTTATTAATAGGATTAGATGGCAAATATATCCCTAGTGGTTCATCTGGCGCTCCTACAAGAGGTAGACCAGACGTTTTACCTACAGGTCGGAATTTTTACTCTGTAGATATTCGCGCCATTCCTACAGAAACTGCTTGGAGAGTAGGACAATTAGCAGCAGAAAATTTAATCGAAAGATACACTCAAGAAAATGGCGAATATCCTCAAACTTTAGGGTTATCAGTATGGGGAACTTCCACGATGCGAACTGGTGGAGATGATATTGCCGAAGCACTTGCTTTATTAGGTGTAAAACCTGTTTGGGATAGACCTTCTCGAAGAGTTATCGACTTTGAAATTTTGCCAGTTTCAATATTAGGAAGACCCCGTGTAGATGTAACTTTAAGAATTTCTGGTTTCTTTAGAGATGCTTTTCCTAATATTATCGATTTATTCGACCAAGCTGTTATTGCTGTGGCTAATTTAGATGAACCTGAAACAGAAAATCCTTTAGCTGCTCAAGTTAAAAAAGAAGTCAAATATTGGCAAGAATTAGGATTAACAGAAACTCAGGCAAAAGCACGTTCCCATTATCGAATATTTGGCTCTAAACCAGGAGCTTATGGTGCAGGTTTACAAGGTTTAATCGAATCTCAAAATTGGCAAGATGACCAAGATTTAGCCAGAGCTTATATTAATTGGAGTGGCTATGCTTATACAGGAATTAATAATAGTTATAACCAGGAAGCTAGAGCAATAAATTCTCCCGAAGCATTTTCTCAACGTCTTAAAGAAATGCAGATAGTTTTGCATAATCAAGACAATAGAGAACATGACTTATTAGATTCAGATGATTATTATCAATTTCAAGGAGGAATGACCGTTGCAGTTCGTGCTTTAACTGGCAAAAATCCTCATACTTATTTTGGCGATAATTCCATGGCAGAAAATCCCAAAGTTCGACAATTGAAAGAACAAATTGCTAGGGTTTATCGTTCCAGAGTAGTTAACCCTAAATGGATAGCTGGAGTAATGCGTCATGGTTATAAAGGAGCTTTTGAAATGGCAGCCACAATAGATTATTTATTTGCCTACGATGCTACAGCAAAATGTGTAGAAGATTTTATGTATCAAGGAGTAGCAGAAACTTATATTTTTGATGAGAATGTACAATCATTTATTCAAGGAAAAAATCCTTGGGCATTGCGAGATATGGCAGAAAGATTATTAGAAGCAAATCAACGAGGTTTATGGCAGTCAGCTAATCAAAAAATCTTAGATAAATTACAGGCGATCGCTCTAGAGGCAGAAGGAATAATTGAGAATTTAGAATTCAGAATTTAGAATTCAGAATTCAGAATTCAGAAGTAACTTGTACCCATAAATAGTTGAAAATTTTATTAGAAAGTCAAGTCAAACTTTGTCATTTTTGCCGAAAAATTAAGGTGGAAAGCTTCTCCTTTCAAGGAGAAAAAAAAATCTTTTAAACAATCCTATTCTGAAAAAGAAGAGGTAATTATTAATTATTAATTGTTAATTATTAATTATTGAACCAACCTTGTCATTCAAAAAATTCTTGGGCATTGCGAGATATGGCAGAAAGATTATTAGAAGCAAGTCAACGAGGTTTCTGGCAGTCAGCTAATTAAAAAATGTTGGAAAAATTGCAGGCGATCGCTCACTTAAGCAATTGAGAATTATGAATTGAGAATTCAGAAGTAATTTGTATGCAGAAATAGTTGAAAATTTTATTAGAAAGTCAAGTCATATTTTGTCATTGTTACCCAACTTTTTCATTCAAAAAATCCTTGGGCATTGCGAGATATGGCAGAAAGATTATTAGAAGCAAATCAACGAGGTTTATGGCAGTCAGCTAATCAAAAAATCTTAGATAAATTACAGGCGATTTTTTATGATTTTTTTTTGCTAAAACAAACTAATTTTACACCTTATCAGTACGAAAATTGCTATATTCAAATTCAACCAAATCTATAACCTTTTCAAAATAGGCATTAATTTTTCATTGAATGCTTTATATCCTGCCCGATTAAGATGAAGAAAATCTCTACTATATTCTTCCTTAACTTTTCCTTGTTCATTTGCCAAAATCGCTTTTGTATCGAAAATTATCACATCCTTGTTTTCCAAAGAATAAATAAAATCATTCACTTCCTTAATAGCTAACTCTACATCCGGCGACCAAAAAAGTTTTCTCTCAAGTGGCACTTCAGCAATAGGAAAAATAGTTGTCAGAATCACAACCGCACCAAGCTGACGAGATTGCTTGACAATTTCTTTGACATTTGATTTACAGTCATAAATAATTATCTCTTTATTCTCAGGAAATATTGGAATTCTGTATAAATCATTCACACCAACTTGAACTATCACAATATCCGGAGATAAAGGTTTTAGATGTTGATTCAATCTTCCTAAAACTTGCCCTGTAGTTTGCCCATAAATTCCTCGATTAACAAAATTAAAATCATCAAAACCTTTAGGTGAATTCCAACCACGGGCACGAGAATCTCCAAAAAAAAATATAGTTTTTTTTGATTGAGATTTTTAGCCTCTTTGGGATTAGTATCAATCGGATAATATTTTATGGCAAGTGGATTTAATTGTAGAGAGTTTAATTGTAAATAATAATTCCTACTCCTAAAAAATAGGAAATTCAGCCCTACTGAAACTAATATAATTATTGATAAACAGATAATTATCAATTTGTTTTTGTTCATAATTCATCAACGCTAAAATCAAAGTTAAACTAATCTTAGCAAGAAGTAATAGAAGGCAAAAATGACAACTATTGAGTAATGATGGCTATACTGAGGGTTTTACTCAAAAACACTATCTATATATCTAGTCTAGTGAGAAAAAACTATAACGTTATAGATATATAGTGTTTGGAACTTAAAAAGTGCCTAAGTCCTGGTAAAGTTAAGTTTGAAATTAATTATAGTGAAGTATTTTTGTTATGGCTAAAGGATTAGAACGCAGGAAATTTTTAATTTATAGTTCTGCTGCTCTAGGTACGAGTATTTTTCTCAAAGCTTGTGGTGGTGCTAATAACACTAACACTACATCTGGGGCTGACACAATTAAAGTGGGTATTCTCCATTCCCTCAGTGGCACAATGGCAATTAGCGAAACTACGGTAGTTGAAGCGGAAAAGTTAGCTATTGAGGAAATAAATGCTGCTGGTGGTGTATTAGGTAAGCAAATAGAAGCAATTGTAGAAGATGGTGCTTCTGACTGGCCTACTTTTGCTGAAAAGGCTAATAAACTTATTGACCAAGACCAGGTAGTTACTGTTTTTGGTTGTTGGACTTCTGCTTCTCGGAAGTCTGTTTTGCCTGTTTTTGAATCTAAGAATCATATGCTTTGGTATCCGGTGCAATATGAGGGTCAAGAATGCTCGAAAAATATTTTTTACACGGGTGCTGCTCCTAATCAACAAATTGAACCTGCTGTAGATTGGTTGTTAGAAAATAAGGGAAAGGAATTTTTCTTAGTTGGTTCTGATTATGTTTTTCCTCGTACTGCAAATACGATTATTAAGGAGCAGTTAAAAGCTAAAGGTGGTACTACTGTTGGTGAAGATTATTTACCTTTAGGAAATACGGAAGTTACTCCGATTATTACTAAGATTAAACAGGCTTTACCTAATGGTGGAGTGATTTTTAATAGTCTTAATGGTGATAGTAATGTTGCCTTTTTTAAACAGTTGAAAGGTGCTGGTCTGACTCCGGAACAATATCCAGTTATGTCGGTGAGTATTGCTGAGGAAGAAGTTAGACAAATTGGTAAGGAGTTTCTTATAGGTCATTATGCTGCTTGGAATTATTTCCAAACTGTTGAGACAGAAGCTAATAAAAAATGGGTGGCAGATTTTAAGGCAAAATATGGTGCAGACCGAGTAACAAATGACCCGATGGAAGCTGCTTATATTATGGTTTATCTTTGGAAACAAGCAGTGGAAAAAGCTGGTACTACTGATAATTTAGATGCGGTAAGGATGGCAGCTATCGGACAAACTTTTGATGCTCCTGAAGGTTTGGTTACTATGAATGCTAATCATCATATTTCTAAAACTGTGAGAATAGGTCAAGTTCGTGATGATGGTTTATTTAATATAGTTTGGTCTACTGAAGGAGCTATTAAACCTATACCTTGGAATCAATTTGTTCCAGCAACTAAGGGGTTTGCTTGTGACTGGAGTGACCCTAATAAAGGTGGTAAATACAAGATATAATAAGTCTTTGGCTATAAGTCAGAAATTAGAGTAGAATTTTGTACGAGTGGTGGATAAATATGTAGGTTTAATGTTTCTACAAA
>NZ_JAAHGK010000057.1:0-12291 GCF_010672505.1 Okeania sp. SIO2B9
AGAATGATCAAGTTTTACTTACTCAGCTGGAAACTCTTTGACGTCAAGTATGATTGAATCGTTCAATATAACTTGTATCACCAGTTTCTTGGCCAACCCCACGGTGACGCTTACTGGGTAATACTTGATTTACCGCCAACCTCCACAGTATTTTGGCGTGATCAACAGTGGAGGGAAGAAGGACTAATTGAGAAGATTAGGGATATCCTGTACGCTCAAATAGGTCAACAGGTAAAAAAAAGGCAAATGGACAACTTTAATGATCATTGATTCCCAAGCCGTGAAAAATACTTGTAATGACAGTTTAGAGTCCAAGGGGTGTTGTTTTGAATTAGCCACCAATGGAATTAAACGGCATCTAGCCGTCGATACTCTCGGTTTTCCTTCTTGCTCCGTCCTTACTCTGAGGTTTCCTCAGAGCGGGCGGTGCGCTTTTTTTGTCCATTGCACCAAAGCATCGGTCTGTGATCATGTCGGATTAATTGAGATGTTCTCAAATAATATCGACTACTTTAAATCCCAGCCAGTTAACATTCCGAAAATCACCATTCTACTGGATAATGGATATCATCCTCAAAAAATTATGGAGGAGTTGAAAAAAGTTGCTCCGGCAATTATGACGAAGATTCCCTTGAAACTGTAGCCTAAACCATCAAAAGCTCAAAAGAATCAACAAGGCAAAACAGGATTTGTACCCGTCACAGCTAGGTGGGTGATAGAAAGAACCAATTCCTGGATGGAAAGATGTAAAAGTTTAGTAAAAAATGTTGTTTGCGCAGCATTCGGCAGGAAAACAACTCTTGCTCATGGTGCCACCAAAATTAATGTTTGTTTTGTCAGGCTGATGTTGAAGAGATTAGTGGCGATCGCCTAATTTCTTCGAGAACCTAAATGGTTTCTATAAGGACTTTTTGGAAATATCATACCCTAATTTACCAACGCCAATATTTTTTACCATCAATGATGATATAACTCCTATCTTTCTCAATTTTGTACTTTGAGGCTATTTCGTCAATTTGTTGTTCGCTTTGAACTTCCGCCAAAGTTATCGTATTAAGAATCTCAGCCTTACTCAGGTAAAAGTTGAAATCTTGATTGTCGATTACCATATCCATAGCCCAAATTGTATCCCCATCAGGCTGCTGAACTTCCTGTAAAGCATCAAAGCCTATTTTTGAGAACTCCCGCATAAATTTGCCCAGGTGATAGTTTTGAATATTCAGGTTTTGTGTGGTTCCAGTTACTTTAACATCCACATCATCGGTAATTTTCTTACAGCACTTTTCATATGGGTGAACCACGTTAATTGTAAAATATAACTAAACACAAATATAGTTATCTAGAGCGATGTAGCTGTCGCACTTGCTCCGCCAACGCCAATCCTGAAAAATGGCCAGACCATATTCACGCTTATTTACGTCTTCGTGTGATTAGAGCCGATCAAAATCAAGAAGGTTCTCAACGTCAAATAGCGCAAAGATTTCAAGTTAGCTTGAGTTTTGTCCGTAATTTATGAAGGCATTATAGAACCACAGGAACTGTAAATCCAAAGCAACATGGAGGAGGACCAAAGATTAAAATTGATGGCAATTTTGATTCTTTAATGAGCGCAGCAAATCCAACAAAAACCGGATATTTTACTTTGTGAGTTATGGGAATATTTAGAAATTAGAACCGGAGTCAAAGTGAGTGTATCAACAATGTATCAAATTTTCAAAAAATTCAATATAAGTAGAAAAAAAAAGTCTTTATGCTTCAGAACAAGAGAGAGAAGATATTAAACAAAAACGCTATGAGTATGGAAAATGGCGCTGATTTAGTAGACATAAATAATTTGGTTTTTGTTGACGAATCAGGGGTTAATTTAGGGATGATATCATGTTCCCCTCCGGGGGAGCTACGAATTGCGGATAATCAGTTATAATAAACCTTCTGCCTTCTAACCTTGCTCTTTCCCTTCAGCATAGCTGCCCTCTGCCTTCTGCTTTTAGTCCACAGATATTATAAGTATTCAACCGAACATGATATGACTCGTCTTGATGGTCCAGCAAAAGTAGGAGAGAGAGTAGTTACCAATGCCCCTAGAAATCAAGGTAAGAATACAAGTGTTTTAGGAGCTTTAAGTCTAGATGGTCTAATTGCATCAATGACAGTAATTGGTAGTACAAATAGAAATGTATTTGAAACATATATAAAGCAGATTTTAGTACCTCAACTATGGCGCTTGGGCAATTGTACTGATGGATAATTTAAGTGTCCACAAAGGTTCTAGAATTCAAGAGTTAATTTCCGTATAGAGGAGCCAAGTTAATGTTCTTACCTGCATACTCACCAGATTTGTCACCCATTGAACTATGTTGGTCAAAATTTAAAGAGTTTCTCGGTTCTCGTCAAGCTCTTTCCTCAGGAACAATTAGATCGAGTTATCAGCGAAGCGTTGGCGGAGCAAGTGCGGCAGCTACATCGCTCAAATTACTGAAGATGATGCCATGGGGAATGTTTGAACATTGTGGTTTATTCATCTCAAAAGCGCTGTAATCAAATCCCCCAATTCCCCGGGTATATTGGCCACACTGGTATTGGGAAGCGGATCTGCCACAAGCACCTGCTGGGGTAACAGGTTCTCAGGAAGATGTTCTTGTTCAATATAATAAGCCCAACTCAGAGCAAACAACCCACCTAAAGAATGACCAAAGAGATAAGTATCCACCGGAACGTTAGCCAAATTAGCTTTTTGGTAGGCGGAGCTAACGCTTTTTAGTGCATTTTTCAGCCATTTCTCTTGGGAGTCAATCAAACATAAGCAGGCAGAGTAGCCCAAAATGCACCTTCCACAGTCAAGCGCGTATCTGGAAGGAGGTCAATATCAGGAACGCGATACATTGATTGGGTCTGCAATCTGACAGACTGCATTCAGAGCTGAAGCAACTGCACCCTCTTGCCAACCCGTTAGGTGAGAAAGCTAGTCCCCAACAATATAAAAATTTTGGTCGCCCTTAACCAGAGTGTTAAAGTGAATTTCTCTATTCTCAACTGTATTTCATTGTGCCCATCCACCTTTTTGGTGAGGTATATTTTGCCAGGCAATAGCCAGACCATGCTTCAACCCATCAGCAAACTCATCACCTCCCAGGTTTCTCGCTCCCTGACGAGCAAGTTCTCCAAGTTGCCCCAGTCTTTGGCAACAGCACTAAAATTGTAAGCTCCAGTAAGCACGCCTAACTCTGCGTGCTATTCCTCGGAAGGATACCAGACAGGCTTTGACATCCTCCCGACGCTGACCTGACGGTACAGCGCGGGATTCCCATCTAATAAAACAGACTGTCTTGATAGAGTGCGATCGCTGCCCTATCTTTAGCTGTGCCTTTTTCCAATAGGGTTCTAGGGCGTTGGTGATTTTGGCTATGACTGCGCATTAATGCCAATCACCTAACTATTAACTGAAAAGCATTTTCTATTTGGCCAAATTTAGGTTTCATAGCTTGGTTCATCAACGCCGGTTCTAGAATAATTATTGGAGATATCTAGCGGGTATGAGTGAGAGATTAATTCTCTCAAACCAAGCTCAGGATGCCGGCGAAGAGTAACCTTTGCATCTCTATACCCAACGTTTATCGCCGACCAATTCTCACAACGTCGCCATCAAAGGTTGGTACAGACAAGACAAAGGGATCTGTAGGAAAAGTCAATGCCTGTTCTTCAAGAATACCAATGGCAATTTCCTCGCCCATGCGAACGCTATCGTAATAGTCGGTGAAGTAGTGAACTCCTGCCATGTTTCGACCAATGGAAATATTGGCTGCTAGTTTATTCAGTTCACCTTCAAGAGTGAGAGCCTCAGAAATATTATTAATCGTTCTTTCTTTCAAGGCAGTCCGATTGCAACCATTAACTCGGAAAGCAACCAACTTATCGCCTTCCTCCATACGTTTGAACCTATATTCCTTACTACTATCCTTTACAAGCACTGTACTGGTGTCAAAAAATGCCTTGAGAATGGTTACACAAGCACCAGCAACGGTAGCGTGTCCTGCACCATAAGCAGGGTGCATGGGAGATCCTTCAGGAAATGCCATTGGTAGCAGATAACTACCTTCAGCTATTGCGGAAATATTTCCGAGAGTACTTGTGTTCAAACCGCAAGTTCCATTGCCTTCCAACTTATCTATGAACCCCTGAACGTTTTTTTTCAAGGCTTCTGGGAGCAAATCTCTATCTATGCTATTGCCAGAACGCAACAGCTCAATTCGTGCTGCTAGAGCCTCTGGTCGCAAGCGAATATGATTGTTAAACTTCTGGAAACGAACAGCCTTAAGTGCTCGTGTTGCCACCTCAGTCACCAAGGTCAAAATGTGGGGACCACCATAAAGAGCAAAACCATTAGCGTGACGGCGAGTTTTTGGATCTTGTGCTGCTACACCACCTCCAGAGAGATGATCGAAACTAGGATTGAAAGGAGTTCCCATTCCCAACAGAATCAGACAAGCATTGAGATAAGCTTCATAAAGAGCATCGTAGTGGACATAGGTTGCCAGATCACGAGGTGTATAAATAAAGCGACGTCCAGTATCATAGCTTTCTCGTTCCTGTCTAATACCCCGCTGAACTTCAACATACTTTGTCAAATCGGTCATATAGTTTGTTCCTGGCGTGGCTATGGGAACTTGTTGGTTGATTTCCAGAACACCATAGGCGATTTTTCCCTTAGTGACACCATTATCTCCGTTGACGCCTTTGTTACCAATCAGCAAAAATTGAGACAGGTAAGGTCCCACCTCTACCCCCGGAGAAGACCCACGAAATACTGTATTTTTGTCGAGACAGTTATTTCCATTGACTTTTCGAGGTCGTCCATTTTGGTCTTTGATGTAATCAAGGCAATTGAGGCGAGCAATTGATTTGTTGACCTTTTCATTGGTTGCATTGCACTCAAAATCATTAAGAGGACAATCGCGAAGAATGGCCAGTTCATATACCTCAGCCATCTCAAAAATCAGTTCCGGGTTCGTGTTACCAGTGGCATCTAACAATGGTGGTGCGGGAGGCATGGTGACTGCTTGAGCATCAGGTCCTTCTAAATCATGCACAACCCCTGCAGTTGGGGCTTCCCACTGTCTAAAACCATCAAGGAAATTCGGATTTTCCTCTTCTACAATGTTGCCATTAACAACCTTATATTTTGCACCATGACGAACTCTATCAGTAAAAGGATCGATGAAGCCATCATCGATCGCTCGGCGAAATTCTACAAAGTCTCTTGGATCTTGTAGCAATCCTGTGTTGGGGTTATGGATTAAACCTTTGGTAAAGGACATGAAATACCGATCGCCTGCGTAGCGCTCTTCGTCCCCATTAGCTTGATGGGTTGGATGTTGGCGGCTTCTTGCTAATTCAGCGGCCTCAATGCGAACGGAATAAGATTTTTGACGACGCTCGTTCATAAAATTCTCCTATTTTTGATTAATTTTAGGATTGTGTGCAAAACTGGGACGAGACTTGATAAGTTATCATCATAATTAAGTGGTATACTCGTCTATTATGTAGACGATGGAAAGCAAAATTTATGACTTTTTTGAGTTAGATACCCTTAATTTCTAGCTTGATCGAGTAAGGTAGTGATCGCTCCTCGTCTTACAATGGATGACTATTGCAATGCACCTGCACCTATTATATTTTACTCGATATAATTTTTTGGTACTTCTTTACAAAAAGAAACAAAAATTGCCCAACTTCTTACTTCTATTAAGTCGGCGTTGGCGGAGCAAGTGCGGCAGCTATATCGCTCCCCCACTAACCTTAGTTTTAAACATAAAGTAGGGATATTGCATACAACGTCCCTACTGTGAATGTCTGATTAATTTATGAATTGCATATCTATGATGCAATTGAGAAGTAAATAAATTATTTATGTTGGCTGCTCAAGAACTTTAAAATATTCTAGTTCAAACCCTTAAGTCGGCGTTGGCGGAGCAAGTGCGGCAGCTATATCGCTCTCCCACTAACCTTAGTATTAAACATAAAGTAGGGATATTACATACAACGTCCCTACTCTGAATGTCTTCTTAATTTATCAGGACTTACGCAAAGACACTATATATAATAGCGCATGGTAAATAGAGCGATTGCTGACGCCAAGCTCCGCTAACGCTGAAAAAAAATCAAGCGCGATCGCGTCAAGACAATTTCCATAGTTAAAACAAAGGTAAAAAACCTCTATCAAATCAAAATAGCCCTGAATTTTATTGTAGGCTTATTCAGCTCTTGGAGCAGGTAATCTGAGAGTAATTAATGTTTGACTTGAGCAATAGTTTTTCCTATTTTCACTGCTAATCTTTTGACAAAATTCCAGACTAACATTCCACAAGCAATATGATTTATTTGAATTTTTCTCAGACGACATTCACAGGTATTGGCTCCTGTGAATTGCTTAATTCCTCTCTGACATTCCTCAATTTTTCATCTCATTTTAACTTCAAATTAGACATCATCTTTACTGCATTTGCTGAGGTCATTAGTAGCAATATATTCTGTTGGTGTTGGTAGAAGCATTTACCCAGAATCCCTTGACTTTTTTACCCCTTTGAAACCCTTTCTTTTTAATGATTTTACCTGATTTTTTTCTGATTCATTCCAGTTTAATTCAGCAAGATTTTTCGATTTTCATACACCACCTGTGTCATCTACGTGCGCGATTTATTTTTAAGTGCCAATAATAATTTTTTCCTAAGTTATCTATCAATGCCATTCATCTTTGTCTTCCATACCAACTCTCCATTAATACAGTTTTCAATGGTTATTTCTTCTTATTTATCACATTAAATATCATTTTTTCAACATGATATATTTGAGTTTTGCTGTCATTATCTGGATCATAAATACGATCATCTATTATCCAAAATTATTCAGTTTGGGGGTGAAAATAGATATAGCAATGTGCCCTGGCATATTTACAAATTACAGGAGGTGTCCAATAGCTAAAAGTTTTATCTTATCAGCTTTTTATTCCCCCTTCCGGAGCTGTTGCCTATTGCCTGTTGCCTGCGCACAGCGCTATACAATTAACTCTCTCCCGCTCCTGTTGTGATGGGGTGATGAGAAGATGAGGTGATTTGGCGATCTAACTCCTAACAGATATCGTATTATTATTTTTTTATTATTTTCTTTGTGGGTTTAATACCCCACCGTCAACGGGGGTGTTCAAAATTACTTGGGGTGAGAATCCCCATGTAATTTTCCTCCTGTCTCCTGTCTCCTGTCTCCTGTCTCCTTCTTCAATATATTTTTTTATTATTTCCCTTATGGGTTTAATACCCCACCGTCTACACGGTGCTCAAAATTGTTTGGGGGAGCGTAGACGCGGAGCGGCCCTTCGTTGACTATCCCCATGCAATTTTCCCTCCTGACTCCTGACTCCTGACTCCTGACTCCTTCTTCAATATTTAGACTTGTACTTTCCAACTCCGAAGCTCGAAAATAGTCACTCAACTTCTGTTTAAGCTGTTTGCGCGCCAAAGATATCCGCTTGCAGACATTATCATACAGCGCTTTTCATATTGATGAACCACATCGTCACAATCAGGCACCCAGTAAGGAGGTTCCATGAAACGTCCCTACTGTGCTCTACCGAAATGAAAACGCCTGTAATGTTTGTTGGAAGTAGTCTCGGTACAACTGATGACTGATAACTGCTTTATTTCCATCTAACTTCACTAACCCCATACTGTTTAACTTGTAAGCATAGATAGGTTCTAGTAATATAGGTTCAGTGGTATGTATCGCTGTACTCAAAGCGATCGCTAATTCCGGCTCATCTTGCAATTTTGCTTGATGACGCTGCAAGTGACTCGAATAAATTCCCGTCGATGTAGGAGCCGTTTTTAATAGCTCCGTGAGTGTTACATCTCCCTGACTAAGATGATAAATAGCAAGATGTACTAAAGCAGGATGTCCTCCTGTCATAGCCATCAAAAGATTTGCTTGCTCTCCATCTGTCCAATTAAGTCTGTAACATTTAGCTAATTTTACCACTTCTTTCAAGGAAAAATTGTGTAGCTGGATTGGCAACCCTACATTGAAAGGTGACTGTTTCAGGTTTAGAGGCACATAAATTTCAGTTGAGTGAACTACTACTAAACGCAATTTCTGCCACAGGGGGAGTCTTTTGGCATCCTCATACCACGAACGTAACAAGGGAAAAAAGTCCTTTGCTATTTCCAGATGCTCAAAAATCTGGTTCACTTCATCCAAAGCTAGAAGTATGGGCGAATCAATTGAATCTAGTAAATAGTCCTGGAAGTAGAGAGAGCAGCTAATTTTACACCCAATGTCTTCATCCCAATAATCATCTAACCTTGATTCTATGTTTAGTTGGCGACTGATATTAACACAAAACCAGCGTAAAAACCTATTAATATTACTAAAAATATCTTGGTCTACCTGTTGTAAGTCCAAGTTAACAACGTGATAATCTAAAAAATGTTTTGCATAGTCCATAACACGCAGCAGCAGGGAGGTTTTGCCCATTTCTTGTGGCGCTTTTATCCTTACCAAAGCCCCCGGATTCTCAATTTCTGCATATACTTGCTTCTCAATATCAGATCGTTGTATATAAAATGGGGAATCTAGAGATATGCCTCCACTAGGAAATCTTGGTGACATCACTTGCCTAATATTAGTAGACAGTGTTGTAGCATTTTGGTTGGCAATGGTTTTTTTTGATGTTGCTTTTGAGGTAAAATATGTTTCAAGCTTTGCCCGACAATTTTTTTTGGTTACCTTCTGGCCTACAACATCAGAAATTCGTCTCAATAGCTGAGGAGCTATAACATTGCTCAGATAACCTGGACTATAACCAGCCTCTTGAGCTACTAGATTATAGGTTTTATAATTCCAGATGCCTTGGATAATTATCCTTTCTATATTATTTAGAGGAGGATAATCAATTTCGAGTAGCTTGCGGTTTATAGCTTTGAGAACAAAATTTAAGTTGATAGGGTATGAATTTTCCTCTTTCTCCATATATTAGCTATTATTAAGTATAAATATAAATAGTATTTTATGCAATCATATCCTTTTTTTTTTGGCAATAGAAAATAAATCATACCAATTTTATCAAATATTGCTACATTTATGGAAGAGTGGTGCGACCCCGCGTCGGCATCTGTAGAGGTATAGCGCTACGGGCAAGTTAGAAGTTATATCATGTCCGGATAAAAGCGTGATCAAAAAAAAATTCTCCTTCTCATCCTCTTCAGTCTGCAACTTAATCTTCTCCACAGGCTTAAATTCGCTTGAAACTCAAGCTACTGATACGGCTTTGTTGCATCGTGGTTATAACTAAATCTCAAACCGCTTCTGTTTCTCAGGAAGTTTTGAGCGTCTTCATAAAGACATCAGAAGTCTGATTTGAAGAGGTTGATGCTCCCACAGATGCAGAAGTTCGCATTGGTTTCCAACAAGGTGATGGGTCTTGGTCTTATCTGGGAACTGATGTGCTGAATATTCCTTTATATCATGTCCGGATAATTAGTTATAAAAAAACTTTCTCCTTCAACTCCAGTTGTTCTTCTTTCTTCCCTCTTTCCTCCTGACTCCTGACTCCTGACTCCTGACTCCTGAGGACTCCCTAGTTATTTATTTATCACTGTTTAACCGGACATGATATTAAACCAAAGAACTATGAATTTTGGTTGGCCTTTAGCTGATGATGGCTATGGTAAGGAAACTGCACTTCACGAAGTGGGACATACACTAGCATTACCACACGAGCATCAAAATCCTAAAGCAGGTATTCAGTGGAAAGAAGATGCAGTCAGAGCTTCTTTAAGTGGACTTCCGAACAATTGGTCGTTAGAAACGATAGAATATAATATTTTGCGTAAAGTAGCAACAAATGAAGTTGCAGGGTCTGACTGGGACCCAAACTCAATTATGCACTATCAGTTTCAAGCAGAACTGATCAATAGTCCTGCTCCCTATAATCAGCAAGGAATTTTTCCAGAACCTGGTTTGTCACAAAAGGATAAGGATTGGATGCAAAAGTTTTATCCTGTGCTGGAATCAAACGATTACATTGAGCTTAAACCTTTTATTTCAGTGCCATTGGTTTTATCCCCTGGAGAACAGGTTAATTTTATTGTGAAGCCAAAAATTTCGCGAGATTACAAGTTTCAAACTTTTGGTGAAGCAGACACTGTAATGGTTTTGTTTGAGGAAGAGAATGGCGACCCAAGGTATTTGAATGGAGATGATGATAGTGGTACTGAATATAATGCTTTCATTACTCACAAATTGTTGAGAGGTCGTACTTATATTCTCAGAGTTCGTTTGTATTTTCCTGGTTTAAGTGGTGAAACTGCTGTAATGATGTGGTAGAAATGAAATAGTGTAGTATTGCGCGATCAATTTAACTTCTGTAGTAACTTAAGTTAGTTAGAAGCGATGGATCTACTTGAGTCAAAAAACTCTCATCAAAATAATGGCGACCGCTTCAGATCAAATCCGGTAGGATTGGTGTCATTAGACTTATAGTGTGGGAACCCACCCCTAATATCAAATTAAGAAATATTTGCTACAAATAGCTAGGATATTTCGTAAGGAGTCAACCCACCCGCGCTCCCCTCCCAGGAGGGTAACTCAGGAGGACTGAGTCACACGGGAATAGCTTCAATACCATTTTTCAGGTCGCAAATCATTCTTTTGTCTTGGTGCGCTACCAGGTGCGACTAGCGTCGTCGCGGGGTCGCACCGCTCTCTTGGTCGATGGTCGGTCAGCTCCGAGACCCGAAGAGTGCAGACCCGCTCCGAAGTACGCCATCCCACCCTACGGGAAGCTCCGAAGATCGACCACTTTGTCAAAGGACATATCCTGCATTTGTCTTTTTATTCCTGTTACTATTCGAACACATTCTTTTTTCACCCTTGGTATAACCCCTCCTGGGGGGGAAGATGGGGAGATGGGGAGATCAAGAAAGATTTGGCAATGGCGCTGTGATGGAACATTTTTTTAGACCGAAACTGAGGGGATTTGATATCACTCCAGATTTTGTTAAGATAGAAAAGAAAAATGATATTCTGCTAATAGATATCTCCGAAAAAGAATGTAGGGACATTCCATGTAACGCCCCGACAAGGATTTCAGAAAAGGTTGATGTAATTTATGGAGATTTCTAATGATTTGATAGTTAATTACAGTATTAATAAGCTATCAGCTTTCAGCCTTGAGTATCAATCCTATAACTTAAGTTTACTGGTTTAAAGATGACTACTGAAAATTATTTAAAAGGAGTAAAATATGGGTTTAATTAGTGGTCTACTCGGAAATGCTGCCGAAGTTAATATTGATTCCAAAAAACTAGATAAGTTATTCAACGATATTTTAGTAGATGGAGAACAAATTGAAAAAGCTTACCAAATTATTCGCGATATGTTTGTGTTTACTAATAAGCGTTTAATTTTGGTAGATAAACAAGGAGTAACAGGACATAAAATTGAGTTTCTTTCTATTCCCTATTCAAAAATTACCAAGTTTTCTAAAGAAAGTGCAGGACATTTTGACTTAGATGCAGAGTTAAAGATTTGGGTAGGTAGTGAATCAGAACCAATTAGTCATGAATTTAATCGTTCCGTGAATATTAACGAAGTCTATTCTGTATTAAGTAAGTATGTTTTGAAGTAAATTCTTGAAGAAGGTGGTAGGTTTTTAGTTCAATTTTATAGCAGAAGGAAGAAGTAAGAAGGAAGAAGGCGTTTAGTGATCTAGGACAAAGGGTTGATTATTAATATTCTGTTGTTTTAGATATTCTATAGCAATCCTATTTTATTCGTGTCAAAAATCTTACTGCTTTTTAGGGAACACTTAACTGGGGACAGGGAACAGGTAAGAGTTTCAGTTTTTTTATTTACTTTTTGATTTGTCACGACCTATTTAGGATTGCTATATAATACCAATTTCATAAAATATTGCTACAGTCTCGACTTGAATACTTATACTTTGGTGGAAGGAAAGCAGAGGGCAGTTATGCTACTATGCTAAAGGATTTCTTTCAATTGAAACTTAATTCTATACACGCTCCGATGCTACCGGACATGATATCAAGAGCACTAATGGCAGTTACTATATTGGATATTCAAGCTCAATCAATTGTGGAAACCTCTCGTGATGGTAGAGTTTTCAAGCCAATTTAGGAGAATGGTGCTGGGAAAAATCGCCTTCTTACACCGCTCCACCCACTATCTTTGAAACATAGTGAAGATAATTAGTTTAGACAAGAGTCGCTCCACTTATGAACA
>NZ_JAAHGK010000570.1:0-4621 GCF_010672505.1 Okeania sp. SIO2B9
GTCAGGACATCGGGTAATTATGATGATTTATGACGCGAGAAAGATATTCGCACTAATTGTCAAACATCAACCTAGCAGTTACAATAACACAGGTGCAATGATATTTTTGATTATTAGCCAGTAGCATATTAATTATTCTGATCTCCTCTACTCTCCTACTCCCCTACTCCCCCACTCCCTACTCCCTTCTGAGAGAATTTTTAATCTTTCATAATCAGTAAAAGTATCAATATCTATTTCTCCTCTATGAAAATTAACTATTGCTACTTGGCCAGCATACTTATTAATTATTTGTTTCGCACCTTTATCTGTGTTTAAGTTGAGCATTTCTGGAAAAAGGCTAGAACTAAATAAAGCCGGAACCCCTAAAACGCCAGCATATTTAGAAGCAACTATTGGATTTGATTTTAAATAATAAACATCAATTATTTTCTGGATTAAGTTAGTAGATAAAAAAGGCTGGTCGCAAACCATTATTATTACTGCTTCTATAATTTCTTGAGTAGTTTGCAAAGTATTAATACCAGCTCGGATTGAAGTATTCATGCCTTCCTGCCAATCATGATTTTCTACAATTTTTACTGGAAAATTACTAATTTCAGGAAGTATTAGATTGCCATAAGCACCAAGCACTACAATAATTGGTGAACAACCAGAATTTACAGCAATTTCAACAGTATTTAAAATCAAAGTATTTCCTTTGTAAATCAACAATTGTTTGGGTTGCCCCAAACGGGTTGATGCACCAGCAGCTAAAATTATAATTCCTATAGATTTATTCATTATCATTTTCTTTATGGGTTTAATACCCCACCGTCTACAGGGTGTTCAAAATTACTTGGGGGAGCGTAGACGCGGAGCGGCCCTTCGTTGACTATCCCCATGTAATTTTCCTCCTGTCTCCTGTCTCCTGTCTCCTGTCTCCTTCTTCAATTTGACTATGAATTGGTAGGTTACGATGACGTAAAAAACCTGCCGAACGATTAGAAATTACTGCTTGAATTTCTGCAATAATTGCTAAAGCAATTTCTTGTGGATTATCAGCACCAATATCTAGACCAACTGGAGCATATAAACGTTTTTTGTATTGCTCATCTATGGGAATTTCTCCTAATAATTTTTCGGTTCTTCTGCGGGGTCCGAGTATTCCTAAATAACGTAAGGGCAAAGGTAAAATATTTGTGATAATTGTCAAATCATAAAGATAGTTATGAGTCATTACAACTGCTACAGTTTTTTCATCTAAAATTACCGATTTTGGTAGTTTTTCATATTCGGAAATAACTATGGAATTTGCTTCTGGAAATCTAGCAGATATGGCATAAGCAGGACGACAGTCTAATACTGTGACATACCATCCTAATTGTTTAGCAAAAAATGTTACAGGTATTGCATCGTGACCAGCACCAAATATTACTAGAGATAGGGGTGGATGAATGACCTGAATAAAAGCTTCTATATTATTAATAGATATGTGAAATGACTTACCCGAACTCTGAGCTATTTTGGCATTATCTACTAATAGTTGAACTAGGGAATTATCAGTTATTTTAGTAGTAAAATCACCATCCGCAGATAACATCAAATGATATTGCTCGGTAGTTTGACTTCTAAATACTGTAACTAAAACTCCTGGTTGTCTATGCTGAAGACAGTCAGCAAAAAATGACATTAAGTCTACTCCCTTCTCACCGGATAGAGGTTCGATGAATATATCAACTATTCCCTGACAACCCATTCCCAAACCCCAGATAATATCTGCTTCAGAAGTTGTGTCGTAAGTAACAAGGCGATACTTACCGGAACTCATGACTTCTTGCCCTTGCTCCAAAACATCACCTTCGAGACAACCGCCACTGAGGGAACCGACCATTTCACCTTTAGCAGTCATCAACATTCGTGCCCCAGCTCGGCGATATGTGGAACCCGCAACTTTGACAATAGTAGCGAGGGCAAGGGTTTGACCAGCATTTTTGAGTTTGGCGTAAGTTGCAATAATGTCTTGTAATTCTTTCATATCATGTTAGGTAGCATCAGTATTGTAAGCGCGAAGGTAAGGAAGAAGGAAGAAGGAAGAGGGAAGAGGGAAGAGAAAAGAGGGAAGAAAACTATTGAGCAAGAAAAAAACCTAAATTTCCTGTAGATATCCACCCTTGGGTTTACACAAACGATACCAAAGGAAATGATATCATTTGGAAAAAGGGAACAGGGAGAAATTTATCAGAGAAAATATTTTTATTATGGCTAATTAATGAGACTTGATATTATTTGATATTTCTGATAAATTCCAGCAGACTCCAACTATATCAGTTGAGGGAAAAGTTGGGATAGATCATGGGATAGATCAAAAGCTTAAAACTCAGACAAAGTAAGATTTTTTCAACTTCCCTTCTTCCTTCTTCCTTATCCCTTCTTCCTTGCTGTTATTGTTTTAATTAACTCTGACTTCTGACTCCTGACTCCTGACTCCTGACTCCTTCGATAATGGCAGGTACTTAACTTTAGCCCACGCAGCAATAACATTACCTAGCCATTTAGTTTTGTCATAAGATTGATAGGAAAGAACATTATACTCTCGATTTGCTGTTTTGATTAATAAGCCCCATGATGCAAATCTATTGCCTTTAAAACCACTGGTTTTGACTTGTTGTACATATTGAATTTTTGACCGTTTAATTTCTTGTATTTCATTTGTTAAAATACCTATATCTTTGGTAAAAATTAAGCAATTGAATCTAAAGTCAAAACTTAATTTACCTAGAAAACAATAGAGAATTATATAGATTTGATTGAATATTTTAGCAGCAAAAAAATACAAAACTAAAGGGATGAAAAAAAATAGAAAAGTTAAAATACTAATCACATAATCTTGAGTCAGGATAAATGAACTTATTAGCAATGTAGCAATAAAAAAACAAAATAATATCCAGATAAAACAGCAGATAATTGAGAATATAAGTAAGTATGTCATACCGTTTGGACGGTAAACTAATAGGAGGTCGCTGTTAGGCAAATAAAATATTCTGAACCCTTTCGGAGGTGGAATAATTGGTAACATGAAAACACCAAAAATAACAAAGGAAGTAAGTTCAACAATTAATAATTAGGGTTTGCGTATGGAAAGTCTGTTGGTAGGGGTAGGAGACAGGAGACAGGAGGCAGGAGATAGGAGACAGGAGACAACCCACCCCTCGCCCCTCCCCCTCCCAGGAGGAGAAGACAGGATAAATGGGAATTATAGAAGAAGTAGTCGGAAAATTGTCCCTTAATTTTTCTGCCATAATCATCCCAAAATCCTAGCTTTATGCAGCTCTTGCTACCGAAAAACTGACACTTTTTTAGACCAAAAAATGCTACAACCAATATCAGTTAATGCTTTGATATTTAATCAGCAAGCCCTAATTAATAATTAATAATTAAATAATTCGCGCCTTGAAGCCTCGAAGATCGACCGCTTTTATCCCCTTAAAAGGGGAGGCTTTAAACCACAATTTTTCCGTAAAAGTAAAAGCAGTTGATGATTTGTGTATCATAATTTATTTACTTTCAGTTTTTCAAGTGAAAATTATAGTAGGTAACACAGAACAGTGAGAAAAATATTTCCCTGTCTGGTAGTCCTGCATAGTAATGGTATACAAGGAACAAGGGATGCTTGGCACGGGAGCAAGATGCTCCCACTGCTGTACCTCGTAAAAAAATAATGCAATGCACTACCACTTCTTCCTTATTTTTCCCTCCTGACTCCTGTACGAGCGAATGCCATTCCCCCCTACTGACTCCTGACTCCTCCCTTCAACCCTATTCTAATAACTTATCTGGAGTAATAGGTAAATCTCGAATACGCTTACCTGTGGCATGATAAACAGCATTAGCGATCGCCCCTGCAACTCCCACGATAGAAAGTTCCCCAATACCCTTAGTCCCCAGAGCATTAACATAGGGGTCTTCCTCCTCTACAAACTGCACCTGAATATCAGGTACATCTAGCTGGACAGGAATCAAATAATCTGAAAGATTATGATTCAGAATACGTCCGTAGTGAGGAGACATTACCGTATGTTCCATCAATGCCATACCAATACCCCAAGTAATACCACCTATCATTTGACTGCGGGCAGTCTTAGCATTGAGAATACGCCCAGCACCATAAACACCAACACATCGTGTCACTCTCACTTCTCCCAACAGACGGTCTACTCGTACCTCCACAAAAATTCCTCCAAAAGAATATTTGGCATATTCCTGCTGTTGCTGTTTCGATGCATTATCACCAACCGCTTCAATATTTTCTAAACCATGACGACTGAGAATTTCCTGATAACTTTCCCCAACAGCAGGATTATTTTTCAACAATAATTTCCCAGACTCAAAAATTACCTCCTCCGGTTTTGCCTGATAAAGGGGTGAGTCAGAATCAGAAATTGCCATCTCTACAACTTTACTTCTAACTTTCATTGCCGCTGCTTGTACTGCCGTACCCACACTACTAGCTGTAGTCGAATTTCCGGTAAGTGGCGCTTTAGATAGCTTAGTATCGCCAAGTTTAAATTCTACCTTCTCCACAGATACGCCTAAAACTTCCGCAGTAACCTGTGTCATCACAGTATAAGTTCCTGTACCT
>NZ_JAAHGK010000571.1:0-4614 GCF_010672505.1 Okeania sp. SIO2B9
CCTTATGTCATAGCAATGACTGAATTTTTGACTCATAAAGATACTAAACCACCACTAACTATTTCTATTGAAGGTGAATGGGGTAGCGGTAAATCTTCTTTTATGAAACAACTTGAATCTGAAGTTAAAAAGAAGTCTAAAGAATTAGATCGGGAAGAGTCAAAGAAAGTTTGGCAGAAAATTAAAAAAGACCGGATTATTTTCAGCGATGTATCAGATATCTATGAACTTTTCAGATTAAAATTCAAACAAGAAACTCAAACAGTTTGGTTTAATGCTTGGCGACATGATAAATCTGAATCTCTTTGGGCAACTTTTGCTCTATCTTTTTTAGAACAATTGTCTAATAATCGTAATTTATCTGATTTTGTGATTAACAGTGGGGATGCTTTGAGGCTATTTTTTTATCGTTTGAATTTCAAAGGAAAACCGTTGAAAGCTATTCAAACTTTAATGATAGTTTTATTGATTATTGGTATTATTTTGGCTATTCCGGTTGTGTCTTGGAATGTTGGCGTTAAGAGAATTCCTCAATGGTCTGAAATTTTGGCAGGTCTTGTTAAAACAGAAGATTCCAAGAAAGAGGATGAAAATCAAATAATAGACAATCAAGAAACTAATAATGAGAAAGATAAAAATGATAATCAAGACTCAAAATTAACAGACCAGGAAAATACCCAAAATTCGTTGATAAATGATTTGTTCAAATTTGTTTTTGGCTTTAGTTTTGGCACTGGTTCCTTTGCTGCAATAAGAAAACTTATGGGAACTATAAAGGATTTAATTGGCGACCCAAAAATGGATTTGACTCAATATCTTGAGCATCCTGATTATGAGAAACAAGTAGCTTTTATTGAAAAGTTTCACGAGGATTTTTCTAAAATTGTTAATGCTTATGTAGGTGAAAATGAAAAGATTTATGTTTTTATTGATGATATTGACCGTTGTGAGTTGGATAAATCTGCCGACTTATTACAAGCTCTAAATATGATGATTTCTAACGACCCAAAGATAATTTTTATTTTGGGTATGGATCGGGAAAAGGTGGCAGCAGCTATAAGTTTTAAACAAAAAGATGTTATTCCTTTTCTAGCTTCAGCGATCGCCGAAAATGAAGCAGAAGAAAATGAAAGTCAGAAGTTGAGTAAAAAGGTTGATTATGGTTTTAGTTTTCTGGAAAAGTTTGTACAATTATCTTTTTCAGTTCCTGCACCTTCTCTAAAGACGTTGGATAGTTTTGTTGAAAAAATATTAGAAATAAAAACTTCTTCAGAAAAACAAGAAAAACGTTTTTTTTGGATTCCTCATAGTTTAATTGCCAAAGTATTTGATTTGCCTGCAAGATTTAATGATGGAAAAGAATGGATAGAAAAATTTAAAGACAGAATATTTTCATCAAAAGAAAAAGAAGGGGAAAAAACAGAGGCAGAAGAGTCTTCTGTTTCAGAACAAAATTCAGAATCTCAAGAGGCTGAGACTTCATCTCTAGATTTACCTATTTTCCCAATTATTGAAAAAGATTTAGATTCAGAAAGCCTTGCTCAAGTTATAGAGATGGTTGCTCCTTTTTTTGATTATAATCCCCGTCGTATAAAACAATATATTAATGTACTGAGACTCAGAATTTATATTGCTTATTATTCTATTGGAGTAACTTTTGCTGAAAGAGAAACAATAACTGTAGAACAAATAGGTAAGTTTACTGCTATTACCCTTAGATATCCCCGTCTTCTTTTGGAACTAAAGAATAATTATCAATTACTTGCTGAGTTAGAAAAAGATGCTGTTGATAAATCTATTCTATCAACTAATTCCATCATACTTAGTCCTGAATCTACACCCAGCGATCGGGAAACAGGAAATGCAAATTATTGGCTGAAAAATTACCCTAAAATTCAACAGTTGCTTTGCTCTGAAATGACATTGGATAATGAGCAAAAATCTGGCAAAAAGTATATTTTTGAAAATGGATCGATTAAAAAACTCCTAGAAGTTTCACCACAACAAAGTTTATCTTCTAAATATTTCAAACTGCGCGAGTTCCTAGCTGCTCAGAAATGGAGAGAGGCAGATGAGGAAACTTATGAAGTGATATTACAAGTTGCAGGGCCAGAAAAAGAAGGTTGGCTGAGGGTAGAAGATATAGAGAAATTTCCTTGCGAAGACCTCCGCATAATAGACCAGCTTTGGGTAAAATATAGTCTAGGTAAGTTTGGCTTTTCTGTGCAAAAGAAAATTTATCAAAGTTTGGGTGGTAGGAGGGAGTACAATAGAGAAGTGTGGGAAAAATTTGGTAAAGAAGTAGGATGGTGTATAAATGAAAGTTGGGAAAAGGTGAACTACGATAAAATTAGTGATGAAAGTGGATTGATAGTAGTGGCTTACCGGGGATACCTTCCGTTTGAGTCGTTTGGGCAGATAGATATAGGAGAGGTACCGAAGGGGTATTTCGGAGTTCTCTTCTCTCGCGCAGAGACTTGTAGACTTTAACATATAAGCATTTCAGTATTTTGTAGGTTGGATTGACGGAGGAAACCCAACAAAAATCAACGGTGGTAATAAAGCCATAATGGTACAGCAACTTGAGAAGTTTTATGTTGGGTTGCGCTGCCGCTTAACCCAACCTACGGTTTATAGCATTGTGTAGGTTGGGTTGACGGAGGAAACCCAACAAAAATCAACGGTGGTAATAAAGCCATAATGGTACAGCAAGTCGAGAAGTTTTATGTTGGGTTGCGCTGCCGCTTAACCCAACCTACGGTTTATTGTTTTTATTGTGGGTGAGCAAAAACAGACATAATATTGAGATAAAATTTTTAGGAGCCAAAACCCAACTACAAACTAATGCAGAAAATTCTACTCCCAATATTCGCCGTATTCGCCGCCTTATTAACAGGAGCAGCTCTAATGCTCTTAGCAAAAACCAATCCTGTAACTGCTTATACCGCTCTATTCCAAGAATCTCTAACTACCTACTTTGGTTTCAGCGATACCCTCAGCAAAACCACCCCACTATTACTAGCAAGTTTAGGAATATTAATAGCATTACGAGCAGGTTTATTTAATCTCGGTGGCGAAGGGCAAATTTATATGGGTGCTTTAGGCAGTGTTGTTGCCGGACTATATTTGCCTAACTTACCAATATGGATACATTTACCCCTAGCATTAACAGCAGGTTTTCTTCTCGGAGCATTTTGGGGAGCGATCGCTGGTTTTCTCAAAGTTACCCGTGGTTTAAATGAAGTGTTGACTACCCTACTACTAAATTACATCGCTCAAAATTTTGTCAATTACATGGTAAATGAACCACTTATCGCCCCCGACGCCCCTAGTCCCTACACTCCTCTAATTGCCGAGTCAGCACGTTTACCGATAATTTTGCCGAAAACTCAAGCTCACGCCGGAATTTTATTGGGGTTAGCTATTGCGATAATTTTAGCGGTGGTGTTGTCGTTAACAGCTTTCGGTTATCAAGTGGATGCCGTGGGGCAAAACCCTACTGCAGCTCGTTACAGCGGAATTTCTGTTAACCGGACTATTGTCGCAGTCATGGGTTTATCCGGTGGTTTAGCAGGTTTAGCAGGAAGCGCAGAAGTATTGGGAGCAAAATATCGGTTATTTGAAAACTTTTCTCCTGGTTATGGTTTTGACGCGATCGCCATAGCATTATTAAGTCGGGGCAACCCCCTAGCAGTAATTTTAACATCCTTATTTTTTGGCGTTCTCAGGAGTGGGGCAAATGTGATGCAGCGGAGTGCGGGGGTGTCGATAACTATTGTTTATGCTATTCAAGGTTTAACAGTGTTGTTTTTAGCAATAAGTTTGAAAAAGGAGTCAGGAGACAGGAGTCAGGAGTCAGAATGAATTAAGTAACAATTAAGTTTAAAAAAGGAGTCAGGAGACAGGAGTCAGGAGTCAGAATGAATTAAGTAACAATTTAAGCATTTTGTAGTTTGGGTTGACAAAGGAAACCCAACAAAAGGCGTTGCACAGTGACGAATGATTTTATATTTTTGATGAACAGGATTTTGGATTTGATAATTGCTAGAATGACTAATTAATAGTTTTTTTTAGTTAAAGTCTAAACTAATTTTTGGTAATATCATTCCATAATGTGCAACCCCCAACAAAAAGTTATAATTGTTTGGGTGTTGCTGTAGTGGACACAACTCAAATGGTGCGTTACGACGGGTTGTTAAATGCCACCCACAGTCTAAATTTTAGCGGTCTAACGCACCCTACTGGACTAAAATGACAAATATCAATTTTTTCTCTGATTATTTATCTGCCACAATTCGACTTTCTGTTCCTCTAGCTTTTGCTGCTTTAGGTGGAATATTTTCCGAACGTTCCGGCATTCTAAACATTGCTTTAGAAGGAATGTTATTAACAGGTGCTTTTATCAGTGCGGCTGTTTCTATTTCCACTGAAAATGTCTGGATAGGAACTTTAGTAGCAATTTTTGCAGGGGGAATTTTAGGCTTAATTCATGCCTATCTTTGTGTCAGTTTAAAAGTCAATCAATTAGTTTCAGGTTTAGCAATAAATTTAGCAGTATCGGGATTAACTGCTTATGGAGCTAGGGTATTATTTGACAGTGGCACAATTGCTCTA
>NZ_JAAHGK010000572.1:0-4609 GCF_010672505.1 Okeania sp. SIO2B9
TACGGGAGTAGTTGACTTTTTAATAGAACCTAGTTTAAAGATTAGAAATATGACATTTATATAGCAATTACCATGCTGGTAAGGTACAAAATTCGTTTGTTTTAGGCAACAGGCAACGGGCAAAAGGCAATAGTGAAGTAAAGATAAAAGTGTACCTCACGCTTACTGAGAAATCCTATATAACTGAGAAGAAAAGGAGTTATACCAAATTGATAAATTTTTGCTACAAATAGCTAGGATATTTCTTAGGAGTCAGGAGTCATATAGAAATGGCTTCAATACCAGTTTTGAGCTAGGAAATTCTCTTTTATGTCAAAGAGACATCTCCTTTAAAGTCTTTTAATCACGCTGATTATTCGTAACATTCTTTTTTCAAAATGGTATTAGGTAGAGTTTCTATCTATAGAGCAAGGCAAAGGAGTTTGGAGTGAGCAGGAATACAAGTATATTAATGCTAAATAGTTGTGGGAAAAATTTTATTGTAGCTATTGAAGGAGAAAGAAATAAAATTAATTTTAAAGTAGATTTCAATAATTGATAATTGATAATTGATAATTACCTCTCCCTAAAAGGAAGAGGATTGAATAAAAGGAAAATTTTTTCTCTCTTGGTCGATTGGATATGGCGAGGAAACCCGTTCTTGCAGACCCGCTCCGAAGATCGCCATCCCACCCTACGGGAAGCTGCGCTAACGATCGCTTGTTTCTCCTTTAAAGGAGAGGCATTTTACCTTAATTATTCGGTAAATACTTTTAATTACAGCCGTAAATTATAGCAGTTTCCATTAACATAAAAAGCAGATATTTTGGCTTAAAGGTAGAAGGCAGAAGTTCTGTAGTCTACCTTTGTGAAAACTGCTATTAAGTTAAATAAAAAATACTCTTCTTATGCTTATGTATAGCAGAAGGAAGGATAAAGAAGGAAAAGTATTACTTTGTCTGAGTTTTAGACTTTTGAACTGTGTTAATCTTTCCTTCGACTGCTATAAAATTAATACAGTACAATACGGTTCAGTTAAGAATTTTTTGGGCAAATATGTGATGTACAAACGTTGATTTTTACACTTTCTATCAGATAAACTTTTGTCTCCTCTGAAGCATATTGAATTACAGTAAAATTATCTTTTGTATGGCAGGTTTAATACCCCACAGTCATTTCAGTTATCAGTTAATAGTACCTCCTACTGTTTGCGCAGCATTCCGTAGGAAAGCAGAAGGCTTAAAATACTGAATTTTCTTTTTTTGTCCTCTTTACAAGGGGAAGCTTGAAATCTAATTTTCTACTCAAAGGGAGTGCTTAAAATTGTTTGGGGTTATAAGACACGAAATGGCGTGTAGAAGATTATCCTCATGCAATTTTTCCTTAAGCATAACTTCCTTCTTTATTTTTACTTTTCCTAAAACCTAACACCTATTTAAAAATATGAATCCTGAAAAAAATGAAATAGATAATCAGCTAATTATAGATACATTTATTCAAGACCAAACGAGAAAACCTGAAGAAATCAAGGTAAATATTCATCCACAAGATGAAATGTATCTCTATGCTTTGAAAAATACTGAAGGAAAGATTGATGAAGCACTACTACGATATTTTTCTAATGGTAAAAGAATATTAGATGCAGTTAAAAAAATTGTAGAATGGCATTTTGATGGCTTTGAAAATATCTCTTCTTTTCTAGATTTTGCGAGTGGGTATGGGCGTTTTAGTAGATTTTTAGTTCAGGAAATACCAGTTCATAAAATTTGGATTTCTGATATTTATCCTCAAGCAGTAGAGTTTCAAAAAAAATTACTTGGAGTAGAAGGGATAGTGTCAACTAATCATCCTGAAGATTATCAACTAAATCAAAAATTTGACTGCATTTTTGCCTGTTCATTTTTTAGTCATACTCCAGAAAAGACTTTCAGTGGTTGGTTAGAAAAGTTATATAGTTTGTTGACAGAAAACGGCATATTAATCTTTAGTACCCATGACTTATCTTTAATGACTATAGAGACAGAAAAAGATGCAGAAGAAATTTACTTTACTCCAGAAAGTGAAAGTCTTTTTCTCAAAACTGAAGATTATGGAGTTACTTATGTAGGAGAAAAATGGGTAGGTAAAATTATTCACCAAGCAACTAAGGGAAAAGCAAAATGGCATCGGATTAAAAAAGGTCTTTGTGGATACCACGATCTATATATTCTGTGGAATAAAGAAGGAAGAAGGAAGAAGGAAGAAGGAAGAAGTTATAAAATCAAAAGTCAAAAGTCAAAAGTAATAAAGGAAGAAGTTTTTATCAATTCAAAAGTCAAAAGTCAAAAGTCAAAAGTTGGAAATTCAGAAGTTGGAAAGGGAGAAGCTATCAATTCAAAAGTCAAAAGTCAAAATTCAGAAGTTGGAAAGGGAGAAGTTGGAAAGGGAGAAGTTAAAAAGGGAGAAGTTGAGGAACAAAGAGATAAATTATTAAACTTTTATTGTCATCCTGATGGTGGTTGTAGAAGTATCGAAGTTACATCTACAGGAGACATTTATATAGAAGGATGGGCAGCAGATATTAATCCTGAAGAAAAAGTAGAAGAAGTAGCTGTTTTAGTAAATGGAATAAAAGTAAAAAGCTGTTTGCCAAAATACGAAAGCAAAATTCAAAAATATCAATGGTCATGCAGCATTAACAGCGAACATTTATCCCCAGATGACGTTATCTTGGTCAAAATTATTAATAATTTCCATTTAGAGCGAGTCGTTAATATTTCTCCAGTTAATTCCATCGTCTTATTACCACCAAACCATCTATTACTCAGAATTAGTGGCAACTCTAGTGTTAAAGCCTTTCTTAGTTCATTTGATGACCTAAAATATACAGTAAAAAATTATCTGCAAAAAGCAGGATTTGATTTTCATCAATTTGAGAATATTCTAGATTTTGGCTGTGGAGTAGGACGTTATTTAATGGCATTTAAACCAGAACTTTTGCCCAATCAAAAACTATTTGGTTGTGATGTTTTTCCTGAATGTGCTGAATGGTGTGAAGAAAATATCAAATTTGCTACAGTCAAACATAACAATATTCAACCTCCATTACCTTTTGAAAATAATCAATTTGACCTAGTTAATGCTGTCTCAGTATTCACTCACCTACGTTTAGATTTACAACATCTTTGGGCCTGGGATATTTATCGAGTATTACGCCCTGGTGGAATATTATTTATGACACTTCACGGACCTCAATTTTTTCCGATAGTTTATGATATTTTTCGCACTGGAAATACTCATCAAGCTGAAATGTATAGTATTGGAGAAGAGGGATTATTTTTGTATCTAGACCATCAAGGAGAAGTAGATGGTCAAGGTCAACATACTGTTTCAGCAGTACATACACCAGCAGCTTATCAGGAAATATTTTCTATGTTCAAACATATTAAAAGATTTCCTCAAAGTAATATGGCAAATGGGCAAGATTTATATATTTTACAAAAGCCAATTTCTGGTGGTTTAGTTGCTCAACCTTTAAGTAGGAAGAAGGAAGAAGGAAGAAGGAAGAAGGAAGAAGTTGGAAGGAAGAAGTTGGAAGGAAGAAGTTGGAAGGAAGAAGTTGGAAGGAAGAAGTTAGAAGTCTCAGAAGTCAGAAGTCAGAAGTTAGAAGTTAAGAATTTTGGCAAGGAGGAAGAAGTTGGAAATGCAAAGGAAGAAATAATAGTAAAAAAGATAGAAGCGGAAAAAATACTCATATCTGATAATGAAGAAACTAAAAATTTGTCGGATAGCCAAACAAATAGGCAAGTAAAAACAGAGGTTGAGGAACTACCTTTTTTTGATAGTGGAGAAACTTGGAAATTTGCTGAAAAAATTCTGCCGGGTAGTGATAAGTGTCAGACTGAAATTAAATTTCAAATTGAAGGTCAAAAAAGATTTCGAGTTTATCCACAAATAGAACCTATTGCTGCTTATTCAATAGAATGTGAAATTGAGATTATTAAGAGTGAGGATGGAAAAATATTAGTGCAAAAAACTATTCCTTTTAATCACAATCATATATTTGGCAAAACTAATTATGCGGTAGTAGAAGTAGAAATTCCTCGGTATTCTGGGGAAGTATTTGTCAGATTAACTACTGTAATTACAGATAGAATATCCCTAGCAACAGAGCAGGAAGTAATGGTATCTTGGAATTTTGCAAATTTTGCTTAAAATCAGGAGAAAAATTAGATGAAATTATATGGGGTAGTAGAAGTAGAAATTTATCAGTATTCTGGGGAAGTAGTTGTCAAATTAATAGTATCTTGAAATATTGCCAATTTTGCCTAACATCAGTAGAAAAATTCAATGAAATTATATGCAGTAATAGAAGTAGAAGTTCCTCAGTATTCTGGAGAAGTAGTTGTCAAGTTAAATGCTGTAATTATAGACAGAATATCCCTAGTACAAGATGGCGTAAATAACTGACCAGTTACAAAATTCTCAAACAATTACAAATCAAAAATGATTGACTTTTAAATGCATGACTTTTAACTTCTGCTTTCTTTCGGTAGGAAATGCAGAAGTAAACATAACTTTTAATTCTCTTTGGAGACTAATTCGGACTTAGGTGCGATAATAACTCATAGCTGATAGCTGATAGCTGTTT
>NZ_JAAHGK010000573.1:0-4604 GCF_010672505.1 Okeania sp. SIO2B9
TGAATATCTACAGGAAATGATGGTTTTTTCTTGCGAGGGTAGCCTTCTTTCCTCTTCCCTCTTTCTTCTTCCTTCTTCCTTCTTCCTTACCTTTGCTATACAAGACCGATGCTACCGGACATGATATAATTTGTGATTCCGGAACGGATCGCGGAGCGAATCGCAACTTTCATGCAACAAAGCCTAATACTAATGCTATCCAAATCTCATATTGCTTTCTCCTCCAAGAGCCATAGTTACTCTCAACTCTTTAGCAGAGTAAAAATATCTTTGATTCCTTCTGCTGTGTTTCCTCTAACTTTTTTGTATAGCAGAAGGAAGAAATAAGTAAGGAAAATGTTGCGTTGTCTGAGTTTTAAGCTTTTGATATGTCAAATGTAGTAATGGCTACTGCTATAACTATTCATTTTTAACTCATGGTAAAATGTAGTGAAATATACAATTAACTATAACCCGAAAAGATATAATTGAACAAATAATTAATCACAATTTTTTAAAGGTACATCTACTACTACATCTACTACTAAAAGTGGTTAATATTCCGGACAAAAAGCAGGGTGTAAAGAAAAATCAACAAGATGAAACACTTATGCAATTATAATGACTCAAGATATTGGTTTATATTCTAAATCTCCTCACCTTGCCAGAAGTGCTGGGCAACAAATTGTATCGAAACGTAGTCGCTTGGTGCAAGCATTCACAATGATGCTACTGATCACTAGCTTAATTGGCATCAATGCTTATCGTGTAGTACAACTACAATTAGTTCAGGGAAAGTATAACCGGGAACGTGCAGAAAACAACCGCATTCGTCTAGTTCCAGTGGCAGCGAGTCGTGGTACAATTTATGACCGCAAAGGTAAAATCTTAGCGGGTAATAAGCTGTCTCGCTCCGTATATTTGTGGCCTCAAGAATACTCAGCTGCAGAGTGGTCAGAACTTGCAACCGAATTAAGTTCAATTTTAGACATTTCCGCTAGCGATATTATCAACAAATTAGAAGAAGTTGGCTATGATTCACCCCTAGGAGTTAGAATCTTTTCTAATCTCGATCCCACTACCTTCATAGCATTAGCAGAAAAAACTGGTGAAACACGAGGACTAGAAGTGCGTACTGAAAATATTCGCTACTATCCTAATGGCAGTTTAGCAGCTCATCTGATTGGATATACTGGCGAAGCAACCAAAGAAGAATTGATATCTAACCCCAAATACCCAATGGGAATGATTGTTGGTAAAATGGGGATAGAAAGTTCCGCAAACTCTAAATTGGAGGGAGTTTGGGGTAATCGTTTGATTGAAGTTGACGCTAAAGGTAACAAAATCCAGGAACTGGGAGCCAAAAATCCGACATCAGGCAAATCAGTCAAATTAACCTTAGATATCGATATTCAAAAAGCAGCAGAAAAAGCACTAGGAAACCGTCGGGGTGTGGCAGTTGCCATCAATCCCAAAACAGGGGAAATCTTAGCAATGGCAAGCAGACCTACATTTGACCCTAGTCTATTTACTGGTAAGATGACAACCTCAGAATGGCAACGTCTGCAAGGTGCAAGTAAGCCCTTTTTGAATCGTGCGCTCCAGGGTTATCCGCCAGGAAGTACTTTCAAAACAGTTGCTTCTGTTGCAGCACTCCAGTCTGGTAAGTATTCTCCTAACTCTAGAGTGAGAACTTATAATGCTGTCACTATTGGTGGCATCACTTTTAACGAACATAGTGGAGGTTATGGGTTAATTGGTTTTAGGGATGCTTTAGCTTACAGTAGCAATACATTTTTCTATCAAATGGCTGTGAATATTGGCCCGGAAGTAATTTCTAAGTGGGGGCGAGAGTTAGGTATTGGTGGCAGTATTGACTTAAAACTATTGGGGATAGATGGTAATCATGGTCAAATTCCCACTCCTAAAGAAAAAGAAGAGATTTATGGAGAACCTTGGCATATTGCTGATATTGTGACTATGGGTATAGGTCAAGGTTTGGTGTTGGTAACTCCTTTAGAATCATCAGTGATGGTCAGCACGATCGCTAATGGTGGGTATCGAGTAAAGCCTCATTTATTGGCATCTCAAACTGGCACTGCAGCTACTAAATCAATTAAAACTGGTCTAAAACCTTCAACTATTAATACAGTGCGCGAAGGATTAATTGATGTGGTGAGGAAGGGTACTGGTCGGAGTTTGAATGATGGTACTATTCCATTATCTGGAGGAAAGACTGGCACGGTGGAACTTCCTGGGCAGGCAGATAATGCGATGTATATTGGGTTTGCACCTGCTTATAATCCTGAAATCGCTGTAGCAATTGCAGTTGAGGAGGGTGGTTACGGTTCGGTAGGTGCGACACCAATTGCTAAAGCTATTTTTGATACTTATTTTGCTAATAAAGGAAAATAGTATAGCAGAAGGAAGAAGGAAGAGGGAAGAGGGAAGAAGGAAGAGGGAAAAATTTTACCTTGTCTGAGTTTTCAGCTTTTGATCTGTCCGTCCTCTTTCCTTAGACTCCTATAGTATTATGTCCGGCTAAATAGACATAGGCGTGATAATCAAAAATCAAAAAATTATCAATTATTTCTCCCTGTTCCCTGTTCCCTTATAACTAAATTATTGTTTTAACCAAAAGACGTAGTGCTTTTTTTATGAAAAAAAATTCTTCATTCTTCCTTCTCTGCTGACTTCTGACTCCTGACTCCTGAATCCTCCGTCGCTTTTTATAAGTATTCAACCGGACATGATATAACTTTAAGACTTCCTATCAGAAAAGCAATACTTCTAATGTTAATTTAAAGTATATTTATATAACATATTTGATAGTGAGGTTTATGGAGTTTTATCTGGTCAACCCTTGGATAGCCAACATTTGTTGGATCCTGGGTTCTATATTATTTGTGGAACTGGTGCGAGATACTTATCATGTGGTTTCTCATATTTGGTCTCCTTTGTATAAATGGCACGGTTGGCATCATCGTGTTTTCCGCCCAGACTTGACTCCTGTCAGTACAGAGGTTTATCAAAAAGCTACTTGGTATCACGATGTCCCAGAATCTCTGGTAATGTTGACTTTTAGTCTGTTACTCTGGGCACTAACTTTTGTTTGGATACCTTCTTATCATTGGGCTACTTTAGCAGGTTCTGTTTATACTTTAAGTTTCTTGCTTCCGGCGATCGCTCGTGGTATTGGTATTCCTCATGCTGACCAACTTACAGACCTCAATCATCTTCCTGGTGCATTCTCAGAGCCTCCCACTTATTGGTTTGTTAACCGTTCTTATCATTGGCGACACCACTTCGATAATCAAAATGCTTATTTTTGCGGTACTCTGAGTCTGGTAGATAAACTTATGGGTACAGCTCTTTCTCTCAAAGGTAAAACTATTGCTGTTACAGGTGCTTCTGGCAGTTTAGGGCGATCGCTTCTCCTACATCTTCACAAAGCAGGGGCAAAAGTAATTGCTCTTACCTCTGGGAATCAAACTATTACTATAAATATAGATGGTAAAGACTTAAAAGTAAGTACCATAAATTGGCAAGTAAGTCAAGAAAATAATTTAGCAGATTTATTTAAAAAAGTAGATATTTTAGTATTAAATCATGGCATTAACGTACATGGAGAAAAGACAGCAGAAGCGATCGCTAAATCTTATGAAATTAATACTTTTTCTAGTTGGCGAATGTTAGAAATCTTCCTCAAAACTGTGAGAACAAATTCTGATATTGCCTGTAAAGAAGTCTGGGTTAACACATCAGAAGCAGAAGTTTCTCCAGCTTTTAGTCCTCTATATGAACTCACAAAAAGAACCCTTGGAGATTTAGTTACTTTAAGAAAATTAGATGCTCCCTGTGTCATTCGGAAATTAATATTAGGTCCGTTTAAAAGTAATCTTAATCCCATTGGAATAATGTCTGCTGATTGGGTGGCAAAACAGATAGTAAAATTAGCAAAAGCAGATGTTAGAACAATTATTGTCACAATTAATCCTTTGACTTTTGTAGCAATTCCTATCAAAGAATTTTTAGTTTCTACTTACTTTAAATTATTTACTTCTAAATAGGGTTTGCTGAATAAAGTATTTTGGTAGGGGGTGGGTTGTCTCCTGACTCCTCCTCTGACCAAAAGACTTCCATAAGCGAACCCTACTCAAACTTGCCGCTTTTTCTGTATAAAAAACTCCTTACTGCAAGAGATAAACCATAAATCCTAAGACGAGCAGCATTCACAGAATTAGGATCGTGAGCATCAAACGCCTCCACTGCACCCAAAGAATCCGGTTGCCTACCGATATCAAAAGATAGTTTCTCCGTTTCTTCAAAAGAAAGCGACCGACCTATGGTTATCGTTGCTAAATCCAACCAAGGGGAAGTTTCTTCACTCCATTCTACTTCTTGGGTAAAAATCTTAGTTTTATCCCCTTGAATATCTTCATGCAAGCGTAATTGGAGATGATAGATAATAGGTTTTTGGGAAAGTTTCTCAACATATTCCTTGCGGAGATAATCAATAGGTCTGGTCTCATCAGGAAGGCGATTTTGCAACCAAGGTTTTTCCCAATCCTCTCCCGAGATTAACCCAGAATCTACTCCCCGGTCTTCAGGAAGAAGACCGGGGA
>NZ_JAAHGK010000574.1:0-4595 GCF_010672505.1 Okeania sp. SIO2B9
CAAAATGTTCGTTTGCTCGAAACATCCAGTCAAAAATATTCGCGGAAAATCCATCTATGGAATAGATATTTTTAATCATCCACCAATAATCAAAATTTAGCAATTCCCCTGCTTTAGATATCATAAATAGTACATAGAAAGCTGGGAGGAAAATTACAATGGTAGCGATAATTATAAAAATAAGTTCTGACTTTTTTTTGACTAACATAAATCGGAAGGAAAGACACGAATTTTTGCACGGATGTACAGATTAATTTGAAACAGGTTAATATTTGCTACCCTACTTATATAGCCATTTCAGTTTAGATTGAGACGAGGGTTTCTTGCTGTGAAATGGTTTCATTCTTATTTGAAATTATAATATAAACTTGATAAGTGTTGGCTACAAATAACTAGGATATTTCTTAGGAGTCAGTCCTCAGGAGTCAGAATGAATGGCTTTAATAACAGTTTTTAGGTCTGAATTTATCTTTTTAGTCCAAGAGACATCTCCTATAAAGTATTTTAATTGCCCTTATTATTGATAACATTCTTTTTTCAAATTGGTATAATACCAAGGGCGAAAAAAGAATGCTATGGCACTACAAGAATTGGTTAAGACATTTTTCAATCGTATTTGCGGAGCGTTTCCCCAGGAAAAAACCTTTTCAGCTTACTATTCCCTGTTCCCTGTTTCCTAGCGCGTAGCGCTATACAAAAAGCTGCATCTTGATCGGAGATCCTTAAAAAGAGTTACTCCAATTTATTTTAGACAACTATCTCTATAATTTTTTCCTTTTTTTTCAATATTTATTCCTGTAGTAATAGACATCTCCAAGAATAAAAAATAAAATTAATTATCGCACTCTTATTCATCAATTAGTTTCCCCTACTCCCTAAACTAATAAATAGCGATAGGATTAGCAGGCGAACCTGTTGCACCTTTCATTTTTAGAGGAGCAAACACAAACATAAATTCGTAAACTTTATCTTCTATTAATTGACTAACATCCAAGTTCTCAAAAATAGTAATACCGTGCTTAACTATCCATTCAATATGACAATCAGCAGGTCGATTTGGGTCTTCACCAGGAGCAGCTTCAGTTCCCCAAGTATCTGACCCTACCATCGCTATTTTTAATCTAGATAAATAACGACAGCTAGTAATACCTGGTCCAGGTCGTCCAGAATTAAATATTTGACGATTTTTGGCTTTTTGTTCGGGACTCAAACTATCCCAGTCTTTTCCCCAATACTTACCATGACCAGTATAGAAAATAACTACATCCCCTTGTTTTATTCGAGCTATTTTTTGTTTTTTTATTGCTCCTTTAATATCATTAATTGTAATAATTCCTGGGTCATTTTTACTCTTACCTTGAGGAACTGGTAAACGTTCAACTCCTCGATAACCAGCAATATCTAATAACACTCCCCTAGTCACATAGCCTAACTCTCCAATCTTTTCTACTCCTAATTTATTTAACCCGTAGGATGTTCCAAAATCTTCTAAAAAATTACCATTATAAAAATAATTTCCTTGAGAAGTATTCACCCCAATATGACCTAAACCATCAAATTGAGTACCAACCTGACCTAACTCAGCCATCACATATTCATCATTAGCAACCAAGCTATTTTCTCCCGGAAATTTATAAGTTGGTAGACCGGGAATTATTAATTTCCAATTACGTTGTGCAAATACCGGAGCATCACTTTGATAAACTTTGCCAAGAGTAGCTACTTTACCTTTTTTGACTAATTTTAGAGATTCTAAAACTTTTTTATTACTAATCCAATTAACTGAACCTACTTCATCATTTTTTCCAAAAATTGAAGGACTCCATCTATCTCTCAAAGGGAGTTCGTCAGCTATACTTGAGGATGAAAAACTAGAGAGAGTTGATAAGATAAAAATAAGTATTATGGTAAATTTGAAGTAATTAGGAATTTTCATTTTTTTTAGGGAATCGGGAATCGGGAATCGGGAATAGAAATTAATTTTAAAGTAAGCATTCAGATATTAATAGTCAGCTCTTCCTAGGTCATGCTATACAAACAAGTTTTTTCATTAACGAACCAAGCATTTGCTTAACTTATACTACATTTTACTACATTTTCAACCAGATAATTGAAGCACAAGAAAGAGGAACTTGAGTTGTTAACTAAAGGTAATAAGGCTAATAGCTTACCTTTTAAAACTGTAGCTTACTATCCACACAAAGTGCTGTAATTCAAGAAACATTAAAGAAATAAGAAATAAGGTCTTAAGCTTCCAATTTTTAAGGGGATAGAAAAAATAAAATTCCCTATTTCAAGTCTTCTATTTAAGCTGGAAGCACTGATAACTGATAACTGATAACTGAAATTGCCTCACAGAAATTTTAAGATTGTCTCAATTAAAGTTTTCGGTTCCTTTTGGAAAAACATATGACCTCCTGGAAATTCATGTAAGTCAAAAGAACCGAGAGTATGGTGACTCCATTCAAATAATTCTTCATGGTTAAGTTCACCATCATTTTTACCTCTAAAACTAACTATGGGAAATTGAAAAGGAGGTTCACCAGATTCAATATATGTTTCGTGGAGAGTGAGGTCTGCTCGTAAAATTGGTAAAAATAATTCTATTAGGTCTCGGTTTTGTAACACTGCTTCTGGAGTACCACCGTAGTCACGAAATTTAGACATTAAAACCTGGTCTGACTTTTGATGAACTGGGTTATCAATGGGAATATGAGGAGCGTAACGACCTGAAATAAATAGACATTTGGGAGTCGGGAGTTTTTTCATTCGCAGTTGATGAGCTACTTCAAAACAGACTGCCGCACCCAGACTATGCCCGAAAAATACAAAAGGATATTCTATAATTAGCGGTTTTAATGCTTGAGTCAATGGAGGTAAGAGATTGTCCCATTTTGTAATCAGGGGTTCTTTAATTCGAGTTTCTCTTCCTGGTAGTTGTATGGCACATACCTCTATATTAGAAGGCAAGTATTTTCCCCAGAGACGAAACAAGGAAGCACCAGAGGCAGAAGGGTGAAAACAGAATAAACGTAAAGTCGGTTGAGAAATCGGTTGAAATATTTTTATCCAAGGAGAGGGAGTAATAGTGGTATTCATTGGCAAATTTATTAGCTCTAAATTGGTATAATAAAAAATCTGGCTGTTAATGAGTAAAAAAAATGTGGACTTTATTTGATTCTCATTCCTTAGATGGTTAGATATACATTTTTTCTAACTTCTTGAATTGTCTTATTTTTAAGAAGAAGTAATTGTTAATTGTTAATTTTTCAACTGCAACCTAACACTCAATACCCTACAGAAATTTTAAGATCGTCTCAATTAAAGTTTTCGGTTCTTGTTGGAAAAACATATGACCCCCAGGAAATTCATGTAAGGCAAAATTACTAATAGTATGCTTTTCCCATTCGGATAAATATTGCAAGCTAACTTCCAAATCATTTTTACCTCTAAAAGTAACGATCGGAGATTCTAAGGGTGCTTCAGGAAAATACGTATATTTTTCATTGAGGGTAAAGTCAGCTCGTAATACAGGTAAAAACAATTCCATTAGCTCTTGGTTTTGTAAGACTGCTTCAGAAGTACCGCCGTATTCTCGCAAAGTGGAAATTAACTCTTGGTCAGATGCTTGATGACGTAGGTTATCAATGGGAATTTGAGGAGCGCGACGACCAGAGACAAACATATATTTAGGAACAGGAAGTTTTTCCCTGCGTAGTTTACGAACCACTTCAAAACTTATTAATGCACCGAGACTATGCCCAAAAAATACAAAGGGATGTTCTTCAATTAAGGGTGACAAAGCTTGAGTCAGTGGAGGTAAAAGATCATCCCATTTAGTAATCAGAGGTTCTTTAATCCGAGTTTCTCTACCTGGTAATTGTATGGCGCAGACCTCTATATTTGAAGGCAAGTATTTTCCCCAAAGGCGAAACAAGGAAGCTCCAGCAGCAGCAGGGTGAAAACAGAAGAAACGTAGAGTAGGTTGAGAAATCGGTTGAAATATTTTTATCCAAGGAGAAGGAGTAGTAGTAGAATTCATTAGACAAATTTATTAGCTCGAAATTGGTATAACAAAAAACTCTAGCTGTTGACGAGTACATTTTTCAATACTTACTCCACCCGTGGGTTTCAGATACAAAATCTGCAACGTTATAGTTTTTGCTTACTAAGAACTATATAGTTTTTTTGAGTGAGCCTGGTGTGACTCTGTGGAAAATATTGTTATCTAGAGAGAGGGAGTGATAGTTGGATTCATTAACTGCGGTCAGGACTTCCCTGCCTGAAGAATCCCCCGTTCGTCATGTCGCGTAAGCGCAACGTCAGGAGTATGTCAATCTGTACTGCCAATTTAACTTCTAAATTCTAAATTCTAAATTCTAAATTCTAAACAGCTAACTGCTTTAACATTTGCCTCAAACTATCTTTCCAATAAGGAGAATGGTTCCCCAAAACTTTTGAGATTTTCCCACTATTCAAAACTGAAAAAGCAGGTCGTTTTGCTGGAGTTGGATATTCGGCAGTAGTAATGGGAACTACTCGTTTTACTTCCAAAGGAAAACCCAGTTGTTTTGCTTCCTCAAAAATAGTCATGG